>WOZN01000247.1 GCA_011620245.1 Acidovorax sp. | reverse complement strand
TGCGGGTGGTACATGAAGGTGCCGGGGCGGCGCGCCACAAACTCATAGACAAAAGTCTTGCCCGGCGCAATGCCCGGCTGGTTGAGCCCGCCCACGCCGTCCATGCCGTTGGGCAGGCGCTGGCCGTGCCAGTGGATGGTGGTGTGCTCGGGCAGGCGGTTGGTGACGAAGATGCGCACGCGGTCGCCTTCGACCACCTCGATGGTGGGGCCGGGGCTTTGGCCGTTGTAGCCCCACATGTTCACCATGAAACCGGGCGCCACTTCGCGCACCACGGGCTCGGCCACCAGGTGGAACTCCTTCACGCCCGCGTTCATGCGCCAGGGCGCGGTCCAGCCGTTCAGGGTGACCACGGGGTTGTAGGGGCGGCCGGTGGGCGGGTGCAGCGGCGGCGCGGTGTCG
Source organism: Acidovorax sp. (assembly GCA_011620245.1). Lineage (GTDB taxonomy): Bacteria > Pseudomonadota > Gammaproteobacteria > Burkholderiales > Burkholderiaceae_C > Acidovorax. Next base: position 3,075 of record WOZN01000247.1, on the reverse strand, counting down.
GCGCTGGTTTGCAGGGCGGGCTCGGGCAGCGCGGCCAGGGCCACGCGGCTGACGGAGGCAGCGGCCACGGCAGTGGCCGCGCCGGAGAAGAAATTGCGGCGGTTCATGTCAACCTAAAAACGGCAGTTGGATGCGCCTGCCAGTGCCGTGATCGGGGTGCCAGGCAAGGCGGGACGACGCGGCGGGCTCATGCCCGCAAGGAGGAGCAACGCTGCATGGCGCCCCGAGCGCGGTGCTGGCAGGTGCATAGCGCTCTCACCCAAAAGGTGAACGCCATCGGAGCCATCAACGATAGATTTCATGCGGTTTGTCAAGGGATATAAAGCGGTCAACTGCCGTTTTTAGGGTCAGTGGCCTTGGGGGGTGGAGGGGGCGGCAGCGCCGGAGGTGAGGCCCTGCAATGCGCCCGATGGGTTGCCTGGCGAGGTGCCGGTGAGGGCCAGTTGCAAATCCGTCTCGGCCAGCCAGAAGTCGCGCTGGGCTTGGATGGCATTGGCCACGGCCTGCGTGCTGGCGCGGGCTTCGGCCAGCAAGTCCCACACACTGGCCAGCATGCCGTTGTAGCGCAGGGTGGTTTCATCGCTGATGAACTGGCGCAACGGCACCATTTCGTCCTGCTGCTGGCGCGCCAGATCGAGTGCGGTGCGGTAGGTGCGCCAGGCGGCGCGCACCTCGCTGCGGGCGCGCACGGCGGTGTCTTGCAGTTGCGCGGCACTTTGCTCCACCTGGGCCTGCGCGCGGGTGCGGGCGGCGCCGCCCCAGTCGAACAGGGGCAGGGGAAGGTCGATTTCCCAGCCGCGTTTCACGTCGCTGCTGCCCGTGTCGCGTTCAGTAGTGGTGTTGCGGCTGTATGCCAGACCGATGTCGCCAAACACGGCGCCGGCGCGGCTCCAGCCTTGGCGGATGGCTTGGGTGTCGAGCTGGCGGCGGGCGGCCTGCACATCCAGGCGCTCGCGCAGCGCGGTGGCTTCGATGCCGTCGGCGGGCAAGGCGCTGGCGGGCAGCGGTGGCAGTTGCTGGGCCAACTGGTACTGCGCCTGCAGGCCCCACAGGCCCAGGCGGCGGTTGAGCTGCTCGCGCTCGGTGGCTGCGGCCAGGCGGGCGCGGGCCAGCTGGGCGCTGGCTTCGTGCAGCAAGGCCTGCTCGCGCGCCTGCTGCAGGCGGCTCCAGTTGCCCACGCGCACCATGCGCCGGGCCAGCTCGGCACCGGCTTCGGCGGCTTCGGCCATGCGCTCGTGCGCGGCGGCCACCTGCTCGGCGGCCACGGCGCGCAACCAGGCGCGGCGGGTGCTGGCGGCCAGCGTGACCACGTCTTGCGCTGCTTGCAGCGTGGCGATCTGCAGGCGCTCGGCCTGCCGGGCGGTGCGCCAGGGCAGGGTGATGAGGTCGAGCAGGTTGAAGGCCAGCGTGCGCTCGATTTCGCGCTCCTGGCTGTTGGTAAAGCGCCCCAGGGTCAGCTGCGGGTTGGGCAGCGTGATGGCCTGCACGCGCTCGGCATCAGCCACGCCCAGCGCGGCCAGTCGGGCTTGCAGGCCCGGATTGTTCAGCAGCGCAATGCGCACGGCCGCGTCCTGCGTGAGGGGCTGGGCCAGCCAGCCCTGGATGGATTGCTGCGCCTGGGCGCGGGCAGCCGGGCCGGTGGCGGGCAGGGCGGCCTCAATGCCCGCAGTGCGGCCCGCCGTGAGCGCGGCCACGTCGCCGCGCAGGCCGTCGGGCGAGACGCTGGCGCAGCCCGCCAGCAAGGCGGCAGCGCCCAGCAGGGACAAGCGATGGAGGGCTCTCATTGTTTGCCCCCCAGCATGTGCATTGGCTTGTGTTGGTCGGGTTGGCCTTGCATGCCCGGAATGGGCGGTTGCGGCTGCATGGGCTGGGCGCCATGGCCTGAATGTGGCTGGCTGCCGGAGGCCGCCGGTGCGCTGGGCGGGGCGAGGGTGGGGTTCGCGGCAGCCTGTTTCTCCCACGCCAGGATGTCGGCATGGCCGCGCGGAAATGCGGCGACCACGTCATGGGCTTCACGCCAGGCGTTGGGGCCGGGCGCCTCAATGCCCGGCTGCGCAGCTTTCATTGCAGGGTGAGCGAGCGGGGCGCTGGGGGCATCGGGGTTGGCCGCGTCCTGCATGGAATCGGGGCCCTGCGCCAGCGCGGTCAGGGGCGCCAGCAGCGCCAGGCATACGGCCTGCCGGAGCAAAAATATCAGTGAATCAGGGGCGCACATGGCGATCTCCAGACAACGAACAAAACATTGCGCTGCCGCCTGGTGCACGCCGGTGGTGCAAGCTCAGGCCATGGCAGACGCACTTCGGGCGTCGGAGATCAGGCGATGGGTGGTTTGATGGTCAGCGCTGCAAGGGCGCTGTGAAATGGCGCACAGGCCAGCGGGCGCGAGTGTCCCACAGGGATTGCGGCCTGTGCCAGGGGCACAGACGCTGTGAGCATGGCGAAGTGGCAGATCTCGCAGGCCGGGCAACTGCTCATGTGATGCTCATCAGGGTCGCACGGGTTTGTGGCGCCTTCGCACCATGCAACTGCCGCCGATGGCTCATCGACGGGGCTGGCGGCGTGGGTTCCGAGATGATGGCTGGAGTTGTCTGCCGCTGCGGCAGCCACAAAGGCATCGCCATGCTTGTGGTCGCTGTGCACCTGCTCGGGGTGGGCAGCAGTGAGCGTCAATGGCGGCAAAAGCCCTGCGGCCATGGCGGTGCCCGTGAGTCCCCGAAGGACCAGCACCACCATGAGAATGAAAAACAGGCCGCGACGCATGCATTGATGATAACGCCAGCTTGAGCATGAAGAAAATCTTGCCCAAACCGATGCCTGCGGCGTAGTGCAGCAAAAAGGCCAGCCCTGCCGTGCCGCCGGTCGGCAGCCCGGCACTGGTGAAAAAAGCCACGCCCACCAAGATCAGCAGCACGCCGGTGAACACAGCCACTGCGTATGCTACTGAAATGATAGCTGGTTGCGCTTACCAGTCAAGCGCTGGAATGGTATTTTGTTTCAAATTTCGCTGTGGCGTGAACGCTATGATCCTAAAAACGGCAGTTGGATGCGCCCGCCGGTGCCGTGATCGGGGTGCCA
>WOZN01000276.1 GCA_011620245.1 Acidovorax sp. | reverse complement strand
GTAATGGGAATGGTGGCCATTGTGTTGAGTCTCCATCAATCAATCAAAACAGTGGGAGGAGCGAAGCAACCCCACCGCTCAGTCACCAGACATTGGCAGGAATTTCCGTGTCAATGCCATTGGCGACCCTGCAAAAGGAAACCGCCGCACATTGCCGCGCGGCGGGGTCTGATCAGGGCAGATTATGCCGCTTTTGCCGGGGCTCAGGCCACCAGCTGGGCGTGCAGTTCCTGCACCGAATACACATCGAGCTTGTCGAGATATTTCATGCCTTCGACGGCCGCTTCCGCACCAAAAATGGTGGTGAAGGTGGTCACCCGCGCCAGCAACGACGATGTGCGGATGGCACGCGAGTCGGCGATGGCGTTGCGCCGCTCTTCCACCGTGTTGATGACCATGACAATTTCGTTGTTCTTGATCATGTCCACGATGTGCGGGCGGCCTTCGGTGACCTTGTTGACCACCTTGACCGGCACGCCGGCCGCCTCGATGGCCGCCGCTGTTCCCTTGGTGGCCACCAGCTCGAAACCCAGGGCCACCAGTTGGCGCGCGATGTCCACGGCGCGTGCCTTGTCGCTGTTCTTCACGGTAAGAAACACCTTGCCCGATGTGGGCAGCCTGGTGCCCGCGCCCATCTGGCTCTTCACGAAGGCCTCGCCAAAGGTCTTGCCCACGCCCATCACCTCGCCGGTGGACTTCATCTCGGGGCCGAGAATGGTGTCCACGCCAGGGAACTTGACGAACGGGAACACGGCCTCCTTGACGCTGAAGTACGGTGGCGTCACTTCCTTGGTGATGCCCTGGCTGGCCAGCGTCTGGCCGGCCATGCAGCGTGCCGCCACCTTGGCCAGCTGAATGCCCGTGGCCTTGCTGACGAACGGCACCGTGCGCGAGGCGCGCGGATTCACTTCGAGCACATAGATGATGTCCTTGCCGTCGGCCTCCTGGATGGCGAACTGCACGTTCATCAGGCCCACCACGTTCAGGCCTTCGGCCATGGCCGCCGTCTGGCGCTTGAGTTCATGAACCGTGGCCTTGGACAGGTAGTACGGCGGCAACGAGCAGGCCGAGTCGCCGCTGTGCACGCCGGCCTGTTCGATGTGCTCCATCACACCACCGATGAAGGTCACACCGGCCGAGTCGCGCACGCAGTCCACATCGCACTCGATGGCGTTGGAGAGGAAGCGGTCGAGCAGCACGGGGCTGTCGTTGCTCACCTTGACGGCCTCGCGCATGTAGCGCTCGAGGTCGCGCTGCTCGTGCACGATTTCCATGGCACGACCGCCCAGCACATAGCTGGGGCGCACCACCAGCGGGTAGCCCAGTGCGGCGGCCTTTTCCAGCGCCTCGGATTCGGTGCGTGCCGTGGCGTTGGGCGGCTGGCGCAGTTGCAGCTTGTGCAGCAGCGCCTGGAAGCGCTCGCGGTCTTCGGCGGCGTCGATCATGTCGGGGCTGGTGCCGATGATGGGCACGCCTTCGGCCTCCAGGTCCAGGGCCAGCTTCAGGGGCGTCTGACCGCCGTACTGCACGATCACGCCCACCGGCTTTTCCTTGTCGACGATTTCCAGCACGTCTTCGAGCGTGACGGGCTCGAAATACAGGCGGTCCGAGGTGTCGTAGTCGGTCGACACGGTTTCAGGGTTGCAGTTGACCATGATGGTTTCATAACCATCCTCGCGCATGGCAAGGGCCGCGTGCACGCAGCAGTAGTCGAACTCGATGCCCTGGCCGATGCGGTTGGGGCCGCCGCCCAGCACCATGATCTTCCTGGCGTTGGTCGGCTCGGCTTCGCATTCCGCGACGCCACCGTAAGTGGCGGCCTCGTAGGTCGAATACAGGTAGGCGGTGTCGGTGGCGAACTCGGCCGCGCAGGTGTCCACACGCTTGTACACAGGACGCACCTTGAGCGCACGGCGCTGGTCGCGCACGACCTTTTCCGTGGTCTTGAGCAGCTTGGCCAGGCGGCGGTCGGAAAAGCCCTTTTGCTTGAGCGTGTGCAGCGTGGCGGCATCCAGTGCAGCCAGGGCGGCATCGCCCTTGTCCACGGCCAGCTGGTCCAGCTCCAGCTCGATCTTCACGATCTGCTCGATCTGCACCAGGAACCATTTGTCGATCCTGGTGAGGTTGAACACCTCGTCCACCGACAGACCCATGGCGAAGGCATCGCCCACGTACCAGATGCGCTCGGGGCCGGGCTCGCCCAGTTCCTTCTCCAAGACTTCGCGGTCCTGGGTCTTCTCGTTCATGCCGTCCACGCCCACTTCCAGACCGCGCAGCGCTTTCTGAAAAGATTCCTGGAAAGTCCGGCCCATGGCCATGACCTCGCCCACGGACTTCATCTGCGTGGTCAGGCGGCTGTCGGCCGTGGGGAATTTCTCGAATGCAAAGCGCGGGATCTTGGTGACCACGTAGTCGATGGAAGGCTCGAACGACGCGGGCGTGGCACCGCCCGTGATCTCGTTCTTCAATTCATCGAGCGTGTAGCCCACGGCCAGCTTGGCCGCCACCTTGGCGATGGGAAAACCCGTGGCCTTGGACGCCAGCGCCGACGAACGCGACACGCGCGGGTTCATCTCGATGACGATCATGCGGCCGTCCTTGGGGTTCACCGAGAACTGCACGTTGGAGCCGCCCGTGTCCACACCAATCTCGCGCAGCACCGCCAGGCTGGCATTGCGCATGATCTGGTATTCCTTGTCGGTCAGCGTCTGCGCCGGCGCCACGGTGATCGAGTCGCCGGTGTGCACGCCCATGGGGTCCAGGTTTTCAATCGAGCAGATGATGATGCAGTTGTCCGCCTTGTCGCGCACCACTTCCATCTCGTACTCTTTCCAGCCCAGCAGCGATTCTTCGATCAGCAGCTCGCTGGTGGGCGAGGCTTCCAGGCCGCGCTTGCAGATGGTCTCGAACTCCTCGGGGTTGTAGGCGATGCCACCACCCGTGCCGCCGAGCGTGAAGCTGGGGCGGATCACGGTGGGGAAGCCCAGGTTCTTCTGCACGGCCCAGGCTTCGTCCATACTGTGGGCGATGCCCGAGCGCGCGGAGCCCAGACCAATCTTGGTCATGGCGTCCTTGAACTTCAGGCGGTCTTCGGCCTTGTCGATGGCTTCGGGCGTGGCGCCGATGAGTTCAACAGGCCTTCCAGTAGCCGCGCCCTTGTACTTGTCGAGCACGCCGTTGTGCCACAGGTCCAGCGCGCAGTTGAGCGCGGTCTGGCCACCCATGGTGGGCAGGATGGCGTCGGGGCGCTCCTTGGCAATGATCTTCTCGACCGTCTGCCAGGTGATGGGCTCGATGTAGGTCACGTCGGCCGTGGCCGGGTCGGTCATGATCGTCGCGGGGTTGCTGTTGATCAGGATGACCTTGTAGCCCTCTTCGCGCAGGGCCTTGCAGGCCTGCACGCCGGAATAGTCGAACTCGCAGGCCTGGCCGATGATGATGGGGCCGGCGCCGATGATGAGAATGCTTTGAATGTCTGTGCGCTTTGGCATTATTTTTTCTCCCGGGCCGTGGCCATCAATGCCGTGAAGCGGTCAAACAGGTAGGCGATATCGTGCGGGCCGGGCGAGGCCTCGGGGTGCCCCTGAAAGCAGAACGCCGGCCTGTCAGTGCGCACCAGGCCCTGCAGCGTGCCGTCGAACAGGCTGATGTGCGTGGCACGCAGGTTGGCGGGCAGCGACTCCATCTCCACCGCAAAGCCGTGGTTCTGGCTGGTGATGCTGACGCGGCCCGTGTCCAGGTCTTTCACCGGATGGTTGGCGCCGTGGTGGCTGTGCTGCATCTTGAAGGTCTTGGCGCCCGAGGCCAGTGCCATGATCTGGTGGCCCAGGCAGATGCCGAAGGTGGGAACACCGCTGTCGATGATCTGCCGCACCGCGGTGATGGCGTAGTCGCAGGGCGCCGGGTCGCCCGGGCCGTTCGACAGGAAAACCCCGTCGGGGTTCATGGCCAGCACTTCGGCGGCCGGGGTCTTGGCGGGCACCACCGTCAGCTTGCAGCCACGCTCAGCCAGCATGCGCAGGATGTTCAGTTTCACGCCATAGTCGTAGGCCACCACATGGAAGCGGGGCGATTCCTGCTTGCCGTAGCCCGTGCCCAGCTTCCACTCGGTCTGGTCCCAGGTGTAGGCGGCGGGCGTGGTCACGGCCTGGGCCAGATCCAGGCCCTTCATGCTGGGCGCGGCCTTGGCTGCGGCCAGCGCGGCGTCGATGTGCGCCTGCGTCACGGCTTGGCCGGCCGCCAGGCCGACGATGGCACCGTTTTGCGCCCCTTTGCTGCGCAGCAGGCGGGTGAGCCTGCGGGTGTCGATGTTGGCAATGGCCACCGTCTTCTCGCGCACGAGGTACTGCGAGAGGGTTTCGGTCTGGCGGAAGTTGCTGGCCAGCAGGGGCAGGTCCTTGATGATGAGGCCTGCGGCATGGACCTTGTCGGCTTCGATATCCTCGGGGTTGACGCCATAGTTGCCGATATGCGGATACGTGAGCGTCACGATCTGCTGGCAATAGCTGGGGTCGGTGAGGATTTCCTGGTAGCCGGTGATGGCGGTGTTGAACACCATTTCGCCGACGGTGGTGCCCACCTCTGCGGATGAAGCACCGATCGAATTGCCGATAAAGACCGTGCCGTCTGCGAGCGCCAGGATGGCGGGCGGGAAGTTTCCCTGTAGAGACAAAAGCACTGGATTCTCCGGATGGTTACGGTCGCCCGGCGCCTGCAGGCCGCTCGCGCAACGAATGCCGGCGGCTGCTCTCAGATGGGTTGTTGCTTTGGGTGCGATCGGGCGACGCTGTTGCGAGAAAAGCCTCCGATTATAGCCGGCGGCATCGCGCCGAATGCCCTCATTGCGCAGTGCAGCATCGAGGCAGGGGGGGCTGCAGCCCTCTGCGCAAAATGCCTATCTTTTCGAACCAGACCGTCCGGGCGCCCCAGATTTCAGCGCATGGCGCCGCTGGCATGCAGGCAGATGGCGGCGGCGGCGGCCACGTTCAGCGACTCTTCCCCGCCCGGCTGTGCAATGCGGATGCGCTGGGCGGCCTGCGCCTCCAACGCGGGCGACACGCCCTGCCCTTCATGGCCGAGCACCCAGGCACAAGGCCAGGGCAAGGCGGCGCGGTGTAAAAAATCCCCGGCGTGCGAACTGGTGACCAGCAGCGGCACGCCCAGAACCTGCAGGTCCTCCAGGGCCAGCCCTTCAACCAGGTCGAGCGCGAAATGCGCGCCCATGCCCGCGCGCAGCACCTTGGGGGCCCACAATGCCGCGCTGCCCTTGAGCGCCGCCACCTGCCGAAAGCCAAAAGCAGATGCGCTGCGCAGGATGGAACCCACGTTTCCCGCATCCTGCACCCGGTCCAGCACTACGGTGGCCACGCCGGACTGCAGCCCTCTTGGCGTGCCTGCATCCACCACAAACCCCATGGGCGCCGGTGACTCCAGACCACTGATGTCGGCAAACAAAGCATCGGTGAGCACTATTACTTTAATAGCTGCTCGCGCATGATGGGCGGGCGCATGGGGCCAAAAAGACTCTGAAAATACGGCGATGGCGGGGTGCACGCCACGCTGCAGGGCGGCGCTGCACAAATGGTCACCCTCCAGCCAGACACGGCCCTGCTTGCGGTAGGCCGTGCTGTCCTGCGCCAGCCGGCGCAAATCCTTAACCAGCACGTTGTCGCGCGAGCTGATGTGGATGGGGCCGGCGCTGGTCATACCCGCGACACCCTGCCGCGGGCGCGTCGCGGCGCGGCGGGCGGCACCAGGGTATCGAGCACTGGCACCGCAACGGGCACGGGCGCGACGGGCTGCACCAGTACGGGCCGCCGCGCAAACGCCTGCGCCACCGGCGCGAACGAGCGGCGGTGCTGCGCGCAGGCGCCGTGCGCCTGCAGCGCGGCCAGGTGTTCCGGCGTGCCGTAGCCCTTGTGCTGCGCGAAGCCGTATTGCGGAAACTGCTCATCCACCTGCACGCACCAGTGGTCGCGGTGCACCTTGGCCAGGATGGATGCGGCCGAGATGGCGGGCACCAGCGCATCGCCTTTGACAATGGCCTCGGCCGGCATGTCCAGTGCGGGCAGCCGGTTGCCATCCACCAGAACCATCCTGGGCTTGAGCCGCAGGCCCATCACGGCGCGGCGCATGGCCAGCAGCGTGGCCTGCAGTATGTTCAGGCGGTCGATCTCCTCGACGCTGGCTTGCGCAATGCTGCAGCACAGTGCCTTGGCGCGGATCTCGTCAAACAGGGCCTCGCGCCGCGCGGCGGTGAGCCTCTTGGAATCGGCCAGTCCGGCAATGGGATGGCGGTCATCGAGGATGACCGCAGCGGCCACCACGGGCCCGGCCAGCGGGCCCCGGCCGGCCTCGTCCACCCCGGCCACCAGGCCAATGCTGTGCCAGAGAAGGCGGGCCTGCTCAGGGGGCAAGGATTTTCTGGATCGCATCGGCAGCCAGTCGGGACGTGTCGCGCTGCAGGCTTTCGTGCAGCGCGGTGAAGCGCTGTTCGAGCGCGGTGATTTTTTCGGGTTGGTGCGCGCGGGCGTCGAACCACTGCAGCGTGGCCGCGCTGAGGGCCTGCGGTGTGGCGGCGTCCTGGATCAGTTCGGGCACGACAAAATCGCGGCACAGGATGTTGGGCAGGCCCACCCAGGGCTGCAGCTGCTTGCGCCGCATGAGCCACCAGCTCAAGGGATGCATGTGGTAGCCAATGACCATGGGCCGCTTGAACAGCGCGGCTTCGAGCGTGGCGGTGCCGCTGGCGATCAGCGTCACATCGCAGGCAGCCAGCACGGTGTGCGACTGGCCGGCGACGATCTGCAGGGCGTCGCCCAGTCCGCTGGCATGGGCCAGCTGCTGGATGCGCCCCTGCAGGGCAGGCACGGCGGGCACTACTAATTTAATAGCTGGCCGCGCTTTAAGGATAAGCGCTGCAGCCTGAAAGAAGGGGGGAGCGATGTATTGCACCTCGGCCGACCGGCTGCCCGGCAGGATGGCCAGCACTTCGTCGGCGTCGTGCAAGCCCAGCTGCGCCCTGGCGGCATGGCGGTCGGGCACCATGGGAATGACATTCGCCAGCGGATGCCCCACATAGGTTGCAGCAATGCCTTGCTGCGCCAGCAATGCAGGCTCGAACGGAAAGATGCACAGCACATGGTCTGCACTGCGGCGGATTTTTTCGACCCGATTGGCACGCCAGGCCCAGATCGAGGGGCAGACAAAATGCACAGTCTTGATGCCGGCAGCGCGCAGGTCGGCTTCGAGGCCCAGGTTGAAATCGGGCGCGTCCACGCCGATGAACACATCGGGCCGGTCTTGCAGCAAGCGCGCTCGCAACTGTTTGCGAATGCCCAGGATGTCGCGCAGCCGGCGCAGCACCTCCATGCTGTAGCCATGCACCGCCAGGCGCTCGCTGGGCCACCAGGCCGTAAAGCCCCGGCGCGCCATCTGCGGCCCGCCAATGCCCTGCGCCTGCAATCCGGGCCACTGCGCCTGCAGGCCATCGAGCAGCAGCCCCGCCAGCAGGTCGCCCGATGTCTCGCCCGCCACCATGGCGACGCGGGGGGAGGCATTCATCACCAGCCCCCCCTCAGCGCACAATGCCGCGCGTGGCGTCGGCCAAAAATTGCTCCATCAACGCCACATCGCCACCGGCCTCGGGCACCGACTGCACCAGGTCCGCGATGGCCGCGCGCGCGGCTTCCAGGGTGAGGCCCTCGCGATAGAGCAGCCTGTGCATCTGCTTGACGGCGCCAATGCGCTCGGGCGAAAAGCCCCGGCGGCGCAGGCCCACCACGTTGTAGCCGCGCACGGCCAGCGGGTTGCCGTCCACCAGCATGAACGGGGGCACGTCTTGCGCCACGGCGCTGGCAAAGCCCACCATGGCATGCGCCCCCACTTTCACGAACTGGTGGATGCCGGTGAGCCCACCCACCGTCACCCAGTCACCCAGGTGCACATGGCCGGCCAGCGTGGTGTTGTTGGCCAGCGTGGTGTGGTTACCCACATGGCAGTCGTGGGCGATATGGGTGTAGGCCATGATCCAGTTGTCATCGCCCACGGTGGTGATGCCGCCGGCCTGGGGCACCCCGATGTTCAGGGTGCAGAACTCGCGGATGGTGTTGCGGTCGCCAATCACCAGCTCGGTGGGCTCGCCCGCATATTTTTTGTCCTGGGGAATCGCGCCGATGGAGTTGAACTGGAAGATGCGGTTGTCGCGGCCCAGCGTGGTGCGCCCATCGATCACGCAGTGCGCGCCCACCATGGTGCCCGCCCCGATGACCACATGGGCACCGATCACGCTGTAAGGCCCGATGCTGGCCGTTGCGTCTATTTCAGCGCCCGGATCGACGATGGCAGTGGGATGGATGTTGCTCACGGCTTGCAAAGGCGCACTCAGCCCACGCCGCGCATCGTGCACATGAGTTCGGCTTCGCAGGCCACTTCCTCGCCCACCCGCGCCACGGCCTTGAACTTCCAGATGCCGCCGCGCACCCGGTCGATCACGATGTCCAGGATCAACTGGTCGCCGGGCTCCACGGGGCGCTTGAAACGCGCGCCATCAATGCCGACAAAATAGTAGATGTTCTCTTCATCGGGCACCTTGCCCATGGCATCGAATGCCAGCAGGCCCGCCGCCTGGGCCAGCGCCTCCAGGATCAGCACGCCTGGCATCACGGGGTGCCCAGGAAAATGCCCCATGAAATAAGGTTCGTTGAACGTGACGTTCTTGATCGCCTTGATGCGGGTGTTGCTCTCGAGCTCGATCACCTTGTCTACCAGCAAAAACGGGTAGCGGTGGGGCAGTTGCCTGAGAATTGCGTGGATATCCATCATCGGGTTGTTCTTCCGTTCATGCTGCCTTGAGCGCCTGCTCCAGCGCCTTGATGCGCTCTCGCAAGCTGTACAGTTGTTTGAGTGTGGCAGCGTTTTTTTCCCAGCGCGCATTGTCGTCGATGGGAAACATGCCGGTGTACTGGCCCGGCTTGGTGAGCGAGCGTGTGACGACCGTACCCGCAGAGATGTGCACGTTGTCGGCCATCTCGAGGTGGCCCAGCACGATGGCGCCACCGCCTACGGTGCAATGCGCACCAATGGTGGCACTGCCGGCCACGCCCACACACCCGGCCATGGCCGAGTTTTTGCCGATGCGCACGTTGTGGCCGATCTGGATCAGGTTGTCGAGTTTCACGCCGTCTTCGATCACGGTGTCCTGCAGCGCGCCGCGGTCGATACAGGTGTTGGCGCCAATTTCCACGTCGTCGCCAATGCGCACTGCGCCCAGCTGCTCGATCTTGACCCATTCGTCACCCTGCGGCGCAAAACCGAATCCGTCGGCGCCGATCACCACGCCCGCATGCACGATGCAGCGCGCGCCGATGTGGCAGTCTTCGCCCACCGTCACGCGCGATTTGAGTAGCGTGTCAGCGCCAATGTGCGCACCGCGCTCCACGACGCACAGCGGGCCCACCGTGGCACGGGGGTGCACCACGGCGTGCGCGTCCACCACGGCGCTGGGGTGCACACCGGGCCGCGGGGCTGCGCCATGGTGCTGCCGCCAAAGCTGCGTCACCCGGGCGAAATAGACATAGGGGTTGTCCGCCACAATGCACGCGCCACGCGCCAGTGCAGGCTCACGCATCGCAGGCGCCACAATGACACAGGCCGCCCGGGAGGCGGCCAGTTGTTGCTGGTAACGCGGGTGGCTCAGGAAACTGATATCCCCTGGGCCAGCGGTTTCGAGCGGCGCAATGCGAAACACTGCGGTGTCCCGCAGTCCCCCTTCCAGCGATCCGCCCAGCGCGTCAACAATGTCCCCGAGGAGCAAACTCACGCGCCACCTGTCCTGCACCGCGGCTTATTTGCCAGCGGCATTCAGCGCCTTGAGCACCCGGTCGGTAATGTCGTGCTTGGGGTTGATATAGACAGCTTCCTGCAGGATCACATCGTATTTTTCAGCTTCGGCGACCTGCTTGACCACCTTGTTGGCACGATCCAGAACCTGGGCGAGTTCTTCGTTCTTGCGGGCGTTCAGGTCTTCCTGGAACTCGCGGCGCTTGCGCTGGAATTCGCGGTCCTGGTCCACCAGCTGGCGCTGGCGCGCGATGCGCTGGCTCTCGGCCATGGTGGGGGCTTCGCGCTCGAATTTCTCGGTCGCTGTCTTCAGGGTGTTGCCCATGTCGATGAGTTCCTTCTCGCGACGGGAGAACTCCTGCTCCAGCTTGGCCTGGGCCGCCTTGGCGGTAGTGGCTTCGCGGAAGATGCGGTCGGTATTGACGAAACCGACCTTGAATTCTTGTGCCTGCAACGCAGGGGAAGCCACGGCCAATGTGCTCAGCAGCAGGGCCAGGGTGAAATGGCGGGAAAATGATTTCATTAGAAGGGTGTACCAATCTGGAATTGAAGTTTCTGGATTCTATCGCTGGCGAACTTGCGCACCGGTTGTGCATAGGCAAGACGCAGCGGACCCCGGGGAGAAATGGCGGGAAAGTGATTTCATTAGAAAGATGTACCAATCTGGAACTGAAGTTTTTGGATTCTATCGCCAGCGAACTTGCGCACCGGTTGTGCATAGGCAAGACGCAGCGGACCCAGGGGGGAAATCCAGCTCAGGCCCACACCTGCGGATGCACGCATGTCGTTGAAACGGACCGTGTCATTTTCACCATACACATTGCCCACATCCGCGAAGGTAAAAATGCGCAGCGTGCGGTCATTGCCTGCGCCTGGAAAAGGCACCATCAGCTCGGCATTGAGCGTGACCTTCTTGGGCCCGCCCAAAGAGGAACCCGTGACATCGCGCGGACCCAGCGTGCCCTGCTCAAAACCACGCACCGAACCCAGGCCACCGGAATAGAAGTTCTTGAACACCGGGAACGGCCGGCCATTCATGCCCTTGCCATAGCCCAGTTCGCCATTGAAGGCCACCGTGAACCGCTTGTCCAGCGGGATATATTGCTGGTACTGGTAGTTCGCCCGCATGTAGCGCGCATCACCCGCCACAGACCATTCGGAATTGAGCCGCTGGTAACGGCCCGAATTCGGAGCCAGAGCACTGTCGCGGTCATCGCGCGACCAGCCGATGGTCAGGGGAATGGAGTTGCTGGAGTCGCCGTAGGTATCGGCGTAGGCCAGGTAAGCGGCCGGGATATTGGTGCCAGCCTTGATCTTGGTTTGCTCTAAACCGCCGCCGAAGAAAACGGTATCGGTTTCACTGAAGGGCACCCCAAAACGAATCGATGCACCCGAAGTGACCAGCTGGTAATTGCCGCCCTGCTCTTCATAGGGCTTGTCAGTACGGTAATAAAAGTCCAGGGTGCGAGAGACGCCGTCCTGGGTGAAATATGGGTCGGTGGTGCTGAACACCAGGGTACGGCGGTATTTGCTGGTGTTGACTTCCACCCCCAGGTAGTTGCCGGAGCCAAAAACGTTTTCCTGCTTGATGGAAAAGGACAGGGCCACCTTTTCAGCGCTGGAAAAACCAGCACCCAATTGCAAGGAGCCAGTGGGCTTTTCGACCACATTGATCACAAGATCGACCTGGTCTGGAGACCCAGGCACTTCCTGGGTTTCGATTCCCACCTCGGTAAAGTAGCCCAGCCGGTCCACACGATCCCGCGACAGACGAATCTTTTCGCCGTCGTACCACGAGGCCTCGTACTGACGGAATTCGCGGCGAATGACTTCATCGCGCGTGCGGTTGTTGCCACTGACGTTGATGCGCCGGACATACGCCCGGCGGCCCGGCTCGGCCTGCAGTATCAGTGCCACACGGTTGTTTTCGCGATCGATGTCCGGCACCGCCTCTATGTGCGCGAATGCAAAACCGAAGCGGCCAAAATATTCGGAGAATGCCTTGGTGGTTTCGGTGACCTGATCGGCGTTGTAGGGCTCGCCCGGGCGAATGGTGACCAGCGATTTGAACTCGTCTTCGCGACCGAGATAATTGCCTTCGAGCTTGACCCCGGACACCACGAAGCGCTCGCCTTCGGTCACATTCACCACAATGGAGATATCCTGCTTGTCGGGCGAGATGGCCACCTGGGTGGAGTCCACGCGAAACTCGAGGTAGCCGC
Source organism: Acidovorax sp. (assembly GCA_011620245.1). Taxonomy (GTDB): domain Bacteria; phylum Pseudomonadota; class Gammaproteobacteria; order Burkholderiales; family Burkholderiaceae_C; genus Acidovorax. Next base: position 5,028 of record WOZN01000276.1, on the reverse strand, counting down.
GCTGGAGATAGTAGGAACGCAGGGTCTCAAGATCGGCATTGAGCTTTGCACGGGAATAGCGGTCAGACTTGGTGTACCAGCTCAGCCAACCGCCGGTGTTCTGGTTAAACAGTCCCTTGAGCGTGGACTCGCTGAACGCCTTGTTGCCAACGATGCGCACTTCCTTGATGCGCGCCGGCTCACCTTCCACCACCGTGAAGGTGAGGTTGACACGGTTGCGCTCGATGGGCGTCACGGTGGTCACCACCTCGGCGCCGTACAGGCTCTTGTTGATGTACTGGCGCTTGAGTTCCTGTTCTGCCCGGTCGGTCAACGCCTTGTCGTAGGGGCGCCCTTCGGTCAGCCCCACATCGCGCATGCTCTTTTTGAGAGCTTCCTTGTCGAACTCCTTGGTGCCCGCAAACTCGACATCAGCAATGGTGGGACGCTCTTCCACCACCACGACCAGCACGTTGCCGGCAGCCTCCAGCCGCACATCCTTGAAAAGTCCGAGGCCAAACAGCGCCCGAATGGCGGCAGCGCCTTTTTCGTCGTTGTAGTCATCGCCCACCCGCAGCGGCATGGATGCGAAAATGGTGCCGGGCTCCACACGCTGCAGGCCCTCCACCCGGATGTCTTGCACCTTGAATGGCTCCAGGGCCCAGGCCGCATTGGCGACCAAAACCATGGCTGCAATGGCCGATGCAGTGCGCACGCCCAGGCGATTGATGTGTTTTTTCATGAGTGAAGCGGGAACCACATGGCGCTGGGACATGCGGCAAAAAGGTTAGCCAAAGAGCCGGGCGATATCGTTGAACAGGGCAATGGACATCATGAGAAGAAGAACCGCCACGCCACCGCGCTGCAACCGCTCCATCCACGCTTCCGACACCTTCCTGCCCGTCACACCCTCCCAAAGATAATACATCAGGTGACCCCCATCGAGGACTGGCAAGGGAAGCAGATTCAGCACGCCCAGGCTCACGCTGATGAGCGCCAGAAACGCCAGGTACTGCGTGAAGCCCATGCTGGCCGAGCGGCCGGCGTAGTCGGCAATCGTCAAGGGCCCACTCAGATTTTTCAGGGAAGCCTGGCCGACCACCATGCGGCCCATCATGCGCAGGGTCAGGACGGACAGGTCCCAGGTGCGCACCACACCGTTCCACAAGCCCTCCACCGGGCCACGCTGAACAGTGACAAACTCGGGCGGCGCGCCCACATAGGCACCGATACGGCCCACACTGCCGTCTTGCTCCTTCTGGACATCGGGCATCACATCCACGGTCAGCTGCTGGCCGCCGCGCTCGATGCGCCAGGGCTGCACCACCGCCGCATCGGCACGAACGGACTGGCGAATCAACTCACGCAGCTGCTGGCCATCCACCACCTCCACCGCACCAATTTTCAGCACCACATCGCCCTGACGGAGCCCCGCGCGTTGCGCAGCACCGCCGGCCATAATTTCACCCAGCACCGGACGTATCCAGGGACCCGTAAGCCCCACCTTGCGAAAGAGCTGCGCATCGGCCTCGCGCGTATCGATCTGCGCCATGTCAAGCACCACCTCACGGTGCACCGCGCCGGGTGCTGGTTCGATCTCCAGCCGGACCCTTTCGCCCTCCAGGGCGCCACGGGTCAACAACCAGCGCAAATCTTCAAAAGAACGCACGGGTTCCAGTTCGCCAGAACCCAGGGCCGCGCTGTGCACCAGTTCACCGCCGCGCAAACCCGCCGCCTGCGCCACCGAGCCTGCCACGGGGCTGGCCAGCAGCGCCTTGGGTTCCTGGACACCAATCCAGTTCACCAGCGAATACAGCAACACCGCCAGCAGCAGATTGGCAATGGGGCCTGCCGCCACGATGGCCGCACGCGAACGAAGTGGCTGCGTATTGAATGCAAGATGGCGCTCGGCCTCGGGCACGGGCGCCTCGCGCTCGTCGAGCATGCGCACATAGCCGCCCAACGGAAACGCACTGAGCACAAACTCGGTGGATGAGCCCTTGGGTTGCCAGCGCAGCAGCGGCTTGCCAAAACCTACCGAAAACCGCAGCACCTTGACGCCACAGGCCACCGCCACCCGGTAATGCCCATACTCATGCACGGCGATCAGCACGCCCAGGGCAACAACGAAAGCAACAAGGCTCAGCAGCATGCAATGGCTCCGTGAATCAACCGCATTCAGGCAGCCAGACGGCCGGCAGCCTGCTCGGCCACACTGCGCGCCTGGGCATCCAGGGCCAGCAAGGCATTGAGCGAATCGGGATTGGAAGGGGAAACCGCCTCCAAAGTTGCAAGATTGAGGTGGTGAATCTGATCAAACCGGATGCGGCGCTCAAGAAAGGCAGCCACCGCCACCTCGTTGGCTGCGTTCAGAACCGCCGTTGTGCCCTGCGGGGCCGCCAGGGCATCCCACGCCAGCTGCAATCCGGGAAAGCGGTCGCGATGGCCATGGTCGTCGATGGCCTCGAAAGTCATGGCCGAGAGTGCATGAAAGTTCAGCGCCGAGGCCCCCGACTCGACCCGCTCGGGCCACGCCAGACCGAAGGCGATGGGCACCCGCATGTCCGGGGTACCCAACTGCGCCACCACCGATGTATCCCGGTATTGCACCATGGAGTGGATGATGCTTTGGGGGTGGATCACCACATCCAGTTGCGCCGGGGCCACGCCAAACAGATAGCACGCCTCAATGACTTCCAGCGCCTTGTTCATCATGGTGGCCGAATCCACCGAAATCTTGCGCCCCATGCTCCAGTTGGGATGGGCACAGGCCTGTTCTGGCGTGACATCGCGCAGCGAATCAGGTACTCGGGTACGAAACGGTCCCCCGGATGCGGTCAGAATGATTTTCTCGACCCGCTGCGCCCAGGTGGCGGGATCCTCGGGCAGGGATTGGAAGATGGCCGAATGCTCGCTGTCGATCGGCAGCAGCCTGGCCGCCCCTTCGCGCACCGCGTCCAGAAACACATTCCCCCCCACCACCAGCGCCTCCTTGTTGGCCAGCAGAAGACGCTTTCCGGCCCATGCCGCAGCCAAGCAGGGCGCCAGCCCCGCAGAGCCGACAATGGCCGCCATGACCGTATCCACATCGTCATTGGATGCTATTATTTCAAGAGCATCTGACGATTGAAGCACGGTCGTTTTAAGCCCATTTGCCTTGATTTTCTCGGCCAGCAAACGGGCATGGGGCGCACTGGCCATCACCGCAAAGCGGGGCGTGAATTGCGCGCACTGCGCCAGCATCAGGTCCACCTGGGTGGCGGCGCTGAGGGCAAACACCTCGAATCGATCAAGGTGGCGCGCCACCACATCCAGCGTGCTGGTGCCAATGGAGCCCGTCGAGCCCAGAACAGTGATTCGCTGTTTCATAGGAGTGTTGTCAGGCGGGTCAGCATCAGGGCCAGAGGGAGCGTGGGCAGCAAGGCATCCACCCGGTCCAGCACACCGCCATGCCCTGGCAGCAGACCACTGCTGTCTTTCACGCCCGCGCTGCGCTTGATCAGCGACTCCACCAAGTCTCCGGCCACGCTCATGGCCACCATGAACAGAACAGAAATCACCAGCAGCCATACACCATGCTGCGCCAGGCGGCTGTAAAAACTGGGCACGGCGGCCTGCCAGTGGGCATCGGCGGCGACCCAGGCAAACGCCAGCACGACCACGCCCGCCAGCGCGCCCCACACCCCTTCCCAGGTCTTTCCGGGGCTGATGGAGGGTGCCAGCTTGTTCTTGGTGAAGCGCAAGCCAAAGGCACGGCCGGCGAAATAGGCAAAGATGTCGGCCACCCACACCAGGACCAGCACCGACAGCAGAAAATTGACACCCAGATGGCGGGCCTGCACCACGGCCAGCCAGGCCAGCCACAACGCCAGCACGCCCGCCACCAGACGCACAGCCGCAGGAATGCGCGCCCAGCCCGGCACGCCAGCGCGCAGCAGCCATGCCGCGCACAGCACCCACAGGCCACCACCAACGATCCACAGCGCGGTCAGGGGCTGATCAACCCAACCCAGCGCCCAGGACGCAGCGCACAGGGCAACGCAGGCAGCGCCCACGGCCAACGAGCCGGCCTGGCCATAGCCGATCAGCCGGCCCCATTCCCACGCCCCGGCAGCCATGAACACCAGAACGACCAGGGTGAACGGCACCGTGGACGGATAAAAAATCGCAGGCAGCAGGATGGCCAGCAGGACAAGAGCGGTGATGACACGCTGGAGAAGCATGGGGGCCTTTCAGCCGTGCACCGGGACAGGATGCGCGGACAGGATCTGTTCAGAGGTTTTGCCAAAGCGGCGTTCGCGGCAGCTGAAGGCGGCAATCGCCTCGTCCAATGCCGACTCGTCGAAATCCGGCCACAGCCGGTCGCTGAAAAACAACTCGGAGTATGCGGCCTGCCACAGCAGGAAATTGCTGATCCGCATTTCCCCCCCGGTACGGATCACCAAATCCGGGTCTGGCACATGGGCCAGGCCCATCGCGCCGTTCAGACTGGCCTCGGTGATGGGCTCACCGCGCGCCGCCAGCGACGCAGCGGCCTGGGCGATATCCCAGCGGCCGCCATAGTTGAAACACACGTTGAGCACGAGGCGGGTGTTCTGCGCCGTGGCAACCTCCGCCTGCGCCAGGCCATTGCGCACCCTGGGCGACAGGCCCGCGCGCTCGCCCACAAAGTACAGACGAACGCCGTCTTTCTTGAGCTGCGGCACCTCGCGCGCCAGCGCCATGGCCAGCAGTTCCATGAGGCCAGAGACCTCATCGACCGGACGGTTCCAGTTTTCGGAGGAGAACGCAAAGACGGTCAGCACGGCCACGCCGCGCTGCACGCAGGCGCGCGCGCAGCGGCGCAGCGAATCAACCCCTTGCTTGTGGCCCGCCAGGCGCGGTAGAAAGCGGCGCGTAGCCCAGCGGCCGTTGCCATCCATGACGATGGCGATGTGGTGTGGCACCACCGGTGGTACAGACATGAAGGATGATCAGACCCGTCAATGGGCGATTCAGACCGCCATGATTTCCTGTTCCTTGCCCGCCACCAGAGAATCGATCTCGGCG
>WOZN01000387.1 GCA_011620245.1 Acidovorax sp. | reverse complement strand
AGCCCATGGCCGGCATGAACGTCGAGGAAAAGCAGGACATGTGCCGCTTCATCCTGGACGTGAACGACGAGTTCGGCAGCACCATCGTGCTGATCGAGCACGACATGGGCGTGGTGATGGACATCAGCGACCGCGTCGTGGTGCTCGACTACGGCAAGAAGATCGGCGACGGCGAGCCTGAAGAGGTGCGCAACAACGAAGACGTGATCCGCGCCTATCTGGGCACCAGCCACTGACACACCCCACGCAACACCGGAGACTCTCGATGGCATTCTTTCTGGAAACACTGCTTGGCGGCCTGATGGCCGGCATGCTCTACGCGCTGGTGGCACTGGGTTTTGTGCTGATTTTCAAGGCCTCGGGCGTCTTCAACTTTGCCCAGGGGGCGATGGTGCTTTTCGCCGCCCTGGCGATGGCACGCTTTGCCGAATGGGTGCCGCAGTGGACGGGCATAGACAACAAGATCGCCGCCAACGTCGCCGCCTTTGTGCTGGCGGCGGGCGTGATGTTCATCTGCGCCTGGTTCATCGAGCGGCTGGTGCTGCGCCACCTGGTCAACCAGGACGCGACCACGCTCTTGATGGCCACGCTGGGCATCACCTATTTTCTCGAAGGCGTGGGCCAGACCCTGTTTGGCAGCGACATCTACAAGATCGACGTGGGCATGCCCAAAGACCCGGTGTTCGTGCTCGAATCTGTATTCGAGGGCGGCGTGATGGTCAACCAGGAAGACGTGATTGCCGCCCTGATCGCCGCCGCGCTGGTGGCTGCGCTGTCGGTGTTCTTCCAGAAGACCAGCACCGGCCGGGCCCTGCGCGCCGTGGCCGACGACCACCAGGCGGCCCAGTCCATCGGCATTCCGCTCAGCCGCATCTGGGTGATCGTATGGTGCGTGGCCGGTGTGGTGGCCCTGGTGGCCGGGATGATCTGGGGCTCCAAGCTGGGGGTGCAGTTCACTCTCACCACCGTAGCACTGCGCGCCCTGCCGGTGGTCATTCTGGGCGGTTTGACTTCGGTGCCCGGCGCCATCATCGGCGGCCTGATCATCGGCGTGGGCGAGAAGCTCTCCGAGGTGTACCTGGGCCCCTTCGTGGGCGGCGGCATCGAAATCTGGTTTGCCTACGTGCTGGCCCTGGCGTTCCTGCTGTTCAGGCCGCAGGGGTTGTTTGGCGAGAAGATCATTGACCGCGTGTAAAAGAGAGAAAGCACCATGTTTTACAGAGAAAACGGTCAGTTCAAGACCAGCTACCGTGCCGACCAGCAGGTCTTTCCCATCCTGCAGGACAAGGTGGCCATCTGGCTGCTGATTGCGGCGGCCTTCATCGTGGTGCCCCTGCTGGCCACCGACTATTTCTACCTGGCCATCCTGACGCCGCTGGTCATCATGTCGCTGGCCGCGCTGGGGATGAACATCCTGGTGGGCTACTGCGGCCAGATCTCGCTGGGCTCGGGCGCCTTCATGGCGGTGGGTGCCTATGGCGCCTACAACTTCGTGGCGCGCGTGCCGGGCATGCCCCTGATTGCCGCGCTGATCCTGGGCGGCCTGTGCGCCACCTTGTTCGGCATTTTGTTCGGCCTGCCCAGCCTGCGCGTCAAGGGCCTGTACCTGGCCATGGCCACGCTGGCGGCGCAGTTCTTCAGCGACTGGATGTTCCTTCGCATCAAGTGGTTCACCAACGACTCGCCCTCGGGCTCGGTGTCGGTGAGCGACCTGGCGGTGTTCGGCATGCCAATCCAGTCGCCGCAGTCCAAGTACCTGTTTTGCCTGACCTTGCTGGTGATCATCGCCATCCTGGCCAAGAACCTGGTGCGCAGCGCCATCGGCCGCGAGTGGATGGCGATCCGCGACATGGACGTGGCCGCCAGCGTGATCGGCATCCGCCCCATGTACGCCAAGCTCTCGGCGTTTGCCGTCAGCTCGTTCATCGTCGGCGTGGCCGGCGCGCTGTGGGGCTTCGTGCACCTGGGCGCCTGGGAGCCGGCGGCGTTCTCGTCGGACATCTCGTTCAAGTTGCTGTTCATGGTCATCATCGGCGGGCTGGGCTCCATCATGGGCAGCTTCTTTGGCGCGGCCTTCATCGTGGTGCTGCCCATCGTGCTGAACCTGCTGCTGCCCGCCATCGCCGGCATGTTCGGCATGCATATTTCCACCGCGGGCATCTCGCATGCCGAGTTGATCATCTTCGGCGCGCTGATCGTGTGGTTTCTGATCGTCGAGCCGCACGGCATTGCCAAGCTGTGGTCCACCGGCAAGCAGAAAATGCGCGTGTGGCCCTTCCCGCACTGATCCTGCCAGCCACCATTTTGCTATCACAATAATAGCTGTAAGCGCTTTATACACAAGGGCTACATGCCAATTTGACCCAAACCCAATTTGTTTGGAACCAAGGAGACACCCATGAAGAAGATCACCCATCTGGCGCTTGCCGCCGCAATGGCTGCCGCGGGCGCGGGCTTTGTGTCCAGCGCCAGCGCGCAGGCCAGCGAGCAGTTCTTTCCGCAGCTGACCTACCGCACGGGCGCCTATGCCGCCTATGGCATTCCATGGTCCAACGGCAAGGTGGACTACATCAAGCTCATCAACGCGCGCGACGGCGGCATCAACGGCGTCAAGCTCACCTACGAAGAATGCGAAACCGCCTACGCCACCGACCGCGGCGTGGAGTGCTACGAGCGCCTGAAAAACCGCCCCGGTGTGGCCGTGGTGGACCCGCTGGCCACCGGCATCACCTTCGCGCTGACCGAGAAGGCGCCCATCGACAAAATCCCGCTGATGACGCAGGGCTACGGACTGTCGATCTCGCAGGACGGCAACGCCTTTGCGTGGAACTTCCCCTTCCTGGGCAGCTACTGGATGGGCGCGGACATCCTGATCCAGCACCTGGGCAAGCAAGCGGGCGGCCTGGACAAGCTCAAGGGCAAGAAGATTGCCTACGTCTATCACGACAGCCCCTACGGCAAGGACGCCATTCCGCTGCTGGAAAAGCGCGCGCAGATGCACGGCTTTACCCTGCAGCTGATGCCCGTGACGGCGCCCGGCGTGGAGCAAAAGTCCACCTGGCTGCAGGTGCGCCAGAGCCGCCCCGACTACCTGCTGCTGTGGGGCTGGGGTGTGATGAACAGCGCCGCGCTGAAGGAGGCGCATGCCACCGGCTTCCCGCGCGAGAAGATGTACAGCATCTGGTGGGGCGGCACCGAGCCGGCCGTGCGTGACCTGGGCGACAGCGCCAAGGGCTTCAACGCGCTGTCGCTGTACACACCCGGCACCCAATCCAGGGTGATGCAGGACATCCTCAAGCTGGTGCACGACGCCAGGCAAGGCACCGGCCCGCGGGACGAAGTGGGCAACGTGCTCTACATGCATGGCGTCATCACCCAGATGCTGGCCATCGAGGCCGTGCGCACCGCGCAGGAAAAGTTCGGCAAGGGCAAGGTCATGACCGGCGAGCAGGTGCGCTGGGGCATGGAAAACCTCAAGCT
>WOZN01000344.1 GCA_011620245.1 Acidovorax sp. | reverse complement strand
ACGGCCGCCTGGTGTTCGTCTTCAGCCAGGACTTCACCGTGTTCGGCGGCGCCCTCAGCGAAACGCATGCCGAGAAGATCTGCAAGGTCATGGACCAGGCGATGAAGGTGGGTGCGCCGGTGATCGGCCTGAACGACTCGGGCGGAGCGCGCATCCAGGAAGGTGTGGCCTCTTTGGGTGGCTATGCCGACGTGTTCCAGCGCAACGTGATGGCCAGCGGCGTGATTCCGCAGATCAGCATGATCATGGGCCCCTGCGCGGGCGGTGCCGTGTACAGCCCGGCCATGACCGACTTCATCTTCATGGTCAAGGACAGCAGCTACATGTTCGTGACCGGCCCCGACGTGGTGAAGACCGTCACGCACGAGGAAGTGACGGCCGAGGAACTGGGCGGCGCCATCACCCACACCAGCAAGAGCGGCGTGGCCGACTTGGCATTCGACAATGACGTCGAGGCGCTGCTCATGCTGCGCCGCCTGTACAACTACCTGCCGCTGAACAACCGCGAAAAGGCCCCCGTGCGCCCGGGCAACGACCCGGTCGACCGCGCCGACCTGTCGCTCGACACCCTGGTGCCCGACAACGCCAACAAGCCTTATGACATGAAGGAGCTCATCGTCAAGACGGTGGACGACGGCGACTTCTTCGAGCTGCAGCCCGAATGCGCCAAGAATATCCTCATCGGTTTCGCCCGCATGGGAGGCCAGACCATCGGCATCGTGGCCAACCAGCCGCTGGTGCTGGCAGGGTGTCTGGACATCAAGTCGAGCATCAAGGCCGCGCGCTTTGTGCGTTTCTGCGATGCGTTCAACATCCCCGTGGTCACCTTCGTGGACGTGCCCGGCTTCATGCCCGGCACCTCGCAGGAATACGGCGGCATCATCAAGCACGGCGCCAAGCTGCTGTATGCCTACGCCGAGTGCACCGTGCCCAAGATCACCATCATCACCCGCAAGGCCTACGGCGGCGCCTACGACGTGATGAGCTCCAAGCACCTGCGCGGCGACGTCAACCTGGCCTGGCCCAACGCCGAAATTGCGGTGATGGGCGCCAAGGGCGCGGTGGAGATCATCTTCCGCGAGGACAAGAACGATCCCGCCAAGCTCGCCGCCCGCGAGGCGGAATACAAGCAGCGCTTTGCCAACCCGTTTGTGGCCGGTGCCCGTGGCTTCATCGACGACGTGATCCTGCCGCACGAGACGCGCAAGCGCATCTGCCGCTCGCTGGTGATGCTGCGGGACAAGAAGCTGGAGAACCCGTGGCGCAAGCACGGAAATATTCCCCTTTGAGCGGCACTGCCACAGCCCTTGGGGCGTCGTTGCCAGACCTTGTCATAGCGCTGCTACTGCCTGCGGTCCGGCGCCTGGCCCCTAACGCTTCGCTGGGCTGTGCCAGCGCCTGACCCAATACGTTTCGGGTAAGAGTCCTTGGAAAGAAACAAAGTATGTTCACCAAAATCCTGATCGCCAATCGTGGCGAGATCGCCTGCCGAGTGATTGCAACGGCCAAGAAGATGGGCATCAAAACCGTCGCCGTGTATTCCGATGCCGACAAGGAGGCCCGCCACGTCAAGCTGGCCGACGAGGCCGTGCACATCGGCGCCGCGCCCTCGCGCGAGTCCTACCTGCAGGCCGACAAGATCATTGCCGCCGCCAGGCAGACGGGCGCGCAGGCCATCCACCCGGGCTACGGTTTCCTGTCGGAAAATGAAGCCTTCGCCAAGCGCTGCGAGGATGAGGGCATTGCCTTCATCGGCCCCAAGGCGCATTCGATCGCGGCCATGGGCGACAAGATCGCGTCCAAGAAGCTGGCCAACGAAGCCAAGGTCAACACCATCCCCGGCTACAACGACGCCATCGCCGGCCCCGAGCAGGCGGTGGAGATCGCCAGGGGCGTCGGTTACCCCGTGATGATCAAGGCCAGCGCCGGCGGCGGCGGCAAGGGCCTGCGTGTGGCCTATAACGACAAGGAAGCGTTTGAAGGCTTCGCCAGCTGCCAGAACGAGGCCCGCAGCAGCTTTGGCGACGACCGCATCTTCATCGAGAAGTTTGTGCTGGAGCCGCGCCATATCGAGATCCAGGTGCTGGGCGACAGCCACGGCAACGTGATTTATCTGAACGAGCGCGAATGCTCCATCCAGCGCCGCCACCAGAAGGTGATCGAAGAGGCGCCGTCGCCCTTCATCTCTGATGCCACGCGCAAGGCCATGGGCGAGCAGGCCGTGGCACTGGCCAAGGCCGTGAATTACCAGAGCGCGGGCACGGTGGAGTTCGTGGTCGGCAAGGACCAGGACTTCTACTTCCTGGAGATGAACACCCGCCTGCAGGTGGAGCACCCGGTGACGGAATGCATCACTGGCCTGGACCTGGTGGAACTGATGATCCGCGTGGCGGCGGGCGAGAAGCTGCCTCTCACGCAGGCTGATGTGAAGCGCGACGGCTGGGCCATCGAGTGCCGCATCAACGCCGAAGACCCGTTCCGCAACTTTTTGCCCTCCACCGGTCGCCTGGTGCGCTTTCAGCCGCCGGAAGAAACCATGTTCCAGGCCGACACCAGCAAGAAGCTGGGCGTGCGGGTGGACACGGGGGTGTACGAAGGCGGCGAGATCCCCATGTATTACGACTCGATGATCGCCAAGCTCATCGTGCACGGCACCAGCCGCAGCGATGCCATTGCCAAGATGCGTGCGGCGCTCAACGGTTTTGTGATTCGCGGCATCAGCAGCAACATCCCGTTCCAGGCAGCGCTGCTGGCGCACCCGAATTTCGTCACAGGCCAGTTCAATACCGGCTTCATCGCCGAGCATTACGGCAAGGGCTTTGCCGCCGAAGACGTGCCGCATGAAGACCCGCTGTTCCTGGTGGCGCTGGCCGCCTACATGAACCGCCGCTACCGCGCCCGCGCTTCGGGCATCAGCGGGCAGCTGGTCGGGCATGAGGTGAAGGTGGGCGAGCAGTTTGTGGTCGTTACGCTGGGGGCCGAGGGCCAGAACCAGTACCACGAAGTGACGGTGTCTGACTTTGAAGACAAATCGGGCTCCAGCGCAGTGTCAGTGGGCGGCAAGAGCTATCATATAAGTAGCAATGCCACGCTGGGGCAGATCCGCGTGCAAGGCCAGTGCAATGGCATGGGCTTCACGGCCCAGGTGGAGCGCGGCGTGGGCAAGAACCCGCTGGCGCTGCGCATTGCGCACAACGGTACGCAGATCGATGCGCTGGTGCTGTCGCCGCTGGGCGCGCGCCTGTACAAGCTGATGCCGTTCAAGGCGCCGCCGGACCTGTCCAGGTTTTTGCTCTCGCCCATGCCCGGCCTGCTGGTCGATGTGGCGGTGCAACCCGGCCAGAAGGTGCTGGCGGGCGAGAAGCTGGCGGTGATCGAAGCCATGAAGATGGAAAACATCCTCTTTGCCGCGCAGGACGGCGTGGTGGGCAAGATCATGGCGGGCAAGGGCGAGTCGCTCAGCGTGGACCAGGTGATTCTGGAATTTCAATGAAATACGCTGCTAGCGCCCGACAGACAAGCGCTGGCAGCTATCAAAAACAGAGTAATCGAGGGCATTCGACCATGGCAAGCACAAACATTCCACGTCCCTTCAAGGTGTTGGGCATCCAGCAGGTCGCCATTGGCGGCACCGACAAGCAGCGCATGAAAACCCTGTGGGTGGACATGCTGGGCCTCACGCAGACCGGCACCTTCCAGAGCGAGCGTGAAAACGTGGACGAAGACATCCTGGCCATGGGGCAGGGCGCCTTCAAGGTCGAGGTGGACATCATGCAGCCGCTGGATATTGACAAGAAACCAGCAGTGCACACCACGCCGCTCAACCATATCGGCCTGTGGATCGATGATTTGGCCGCCGCAGTCGAATGGCTGACCGCTGAGGGTGTGCGTTTTGCGCCGGGCGGTATCCGCAAAGGCGCCGCAGGCTACGATATCTGCTTTCTGCATCCCAAGAGCAACGATGAGTTTCCTATCGCAGGCGAGGGCGTGCTGATCGAACTGGTGCAGGCCCCGCCGCAAGTGATTGCCGCGCTGGGTTGACGCCTGCTGCGGCAGTTGCGCCCTGCGCGGGCTCCTGAGTTTCAATACCTAGATAAATGGATCGACGACAGACAAATGACCGCCGCAGCGGACAAGATCGACGGCAAGAAGAGCAAGGCCCGCCGGCCAGCTACGAACGGTGCCGCAGCATCGAGCCACGCCAGCCAGAATTGACCGAACTGGATTTGAGCGGGGAAGAACTGAAAGACCTGGGCTTTATCCCCGGTCAGCCCAGATAGCGCCTGGCCGCGCAGGTTTTGGTTTTTTCCCGCATTCTCTGCCTCCACCCTGAAAGACCCCCTCATGTCCCCTACCGCCACCCCATCCGCCACCCCATCCGCCAGCCAGCCCCTGCAGTTGCACCGCCGCGTTGCGCCTGCTGCATTGCAAGGCCCGTGGACGGTTGATGCCATCCAGGCGCTGCTCGAGAAACCCTTGATGGACCTGCTGTTCGAGGCGCAGACGGTGCACCGCCAGCACTGGCCCGCCGGCGACATCGAGCTGGCCACATTGCTGTCGGTCAAAACCGGTGGCTGCCCCGAAAACTGTGGCTATTGCCCGCAGGCCGCCGAGTTCGACACCGGTGTGAAGGCCGAGAAGCTCATGAAATTGGATGAGGTGGTGCGCGCCGCCCAGGCCGCCAAGGACGCTGGCGCCACCCGCTTTTGCATGGGCGCCGCCTGGCGCGCCCCCAAAGACCGCGACATCGAAAAGGTCAGTGCCCTGATCGGCGCCGTGAAGGGCCTGGGCCTGCAGACCTGCGCCACGCTGGGCATGCTCGAATCGCACCAGGCGCAGGCGCTCAAGGATGCGGGGCTCGACTACTACAACCACAACCTGGACACGGCCCCCGAGTACTACACCGACGTGGTCAGCACCCGCGCCTACCAGGACCGGCTGGACACCCTGCAGCATGTGCGCAGCGCCGGCATCAGCGTGTGCTGCGGCGGCATTGTGGGCATGGGCGAGGCGCCCGTGCACCGCGCGGGCCTGATTGCCCAGCTGGCCAACCTGCAGCCTTACCCCGAATCGGTGCCCATCAACAGCCTGGTGCGCGTGCCCGGCACCCCGCTGGCCGATAGCGAGCCGGTGGACCCCTTTGACTTTGTGCGCGTGATTGCCGTGGCCCGCATCACCATGCCCAAGGCCCGCGTGCGCCTGTCAGCCGGGCGCCAGCAGATGGGCGAAGCGGTGCAGGCCCTGTGCTTCATGGCCGGGGCCAACTCGATTTTTTACGGCGACAAGCTGCTGGTGACTGGCAACCCCGACGTGCAAGCCGATGTGCAGTTGCTGGCCAAGCTGGGGCTGAACGGCCACCGCACCACTACGACCGAAGCGGATGACCTGCATGCGCATGCGCAATCGCAAGGGGTATGCGCCTGAGCCCTGCGCACCCCATGCGCACAGACCTCAAATAAAACCCGTTCGCCCTGAGCCTGTCGAAGGGCCGCACCCAAGCAGTGCCGGTTACCCCCCTATTGATCCGGCCCTTTGGTGTATCAACTATCGTTCAGGCTGAGCCCTTCGACCCTTCGACAGGCTCAGGACAGGCCAGGCTCAGGGCGATCGGTTCAAACTTCACCGGGCCGGAGCAATAGGGTCACTTGGGGGTTACTTGTTTGTTCATGGAGCAGGTATTGATGCCCAGCAGGGTATAGACCGGGCAGAAACGAAACAGGCCAGTGGCCAAAGGCACCACGCCCAGCCAGCCCCACCAGCCCACGGTGTCAGTGGCAGCCAGGGCGATCAGCACCAGACCGGCGACGATGCGCAAGACACGGTCAGTAGTTCCAACGTTGACTTTCATGATTTCCCCTTTGCTTTGGTTGCTTGCAGCCCTTGTGCGGGCCACTTTGCGAAAAGGCAGAACGGCCCTGGAGCCGCTTCACCCGGTTATTCGAACGAGTGCGTCACGGGCTTGACCACTGGCTTGCCAGCGGCCAGCCAGGCGTCGAAGCCACCGGCAATCGACTGCACCTGCAGATATCCCATGTCCTGCATGGCGCACGCGGCCAGCGCGGCGCGGCCACTGGTCTTGCAATAGACGACGACCTTGAGGTCGCGCGATGTGAGCGCTGGCGTGTTGCTGAGCTTGAACTCCAGCAGGCCGCGCGAGGCATGGATGGCGCCGGGCAGGTGCCCGGCCTGGTATTCATCGGCCTCGCGCACATCGATCAGCACATCGGCTTCGTGAATGGCCTGCTCGGCCTGGTCCACGGGAATTTCCTGGACCCGGGCTTTGGCGGCAGCAACGAGGTCATGGGCGGTTTTCATGGGTGTTTTCCAGAAAGCGAGGGAAGATAGGCGCTCGGTATCGTCATTTCAGGACCACATTGTCTGAGTCCAGCACTTTCAGGTCGATGGGTATGCCCTGGCCCACGCTCTGGGTCACGGTGCAATAGCTCTCAAACTGGCCGAGCACCCGGTCCAGGTGCTCCAGCCGCGCTGCGGGCACGCCCAGGCGCAAGGTGGCTTCAATGCGCAGCACGCGCAAACGGCCCTCGGGGTTGCGCCCCACTTCAGCCCGTATTGTGGTGCATAAGGGTTCGGGTGTCTGTTTAAATTTGCGCAGTGCAAACAGCAGCGAGTCGCTCAGGCAGTTGCCCACCGCCGCACACAGCAACTGCACGGGTGATGGCCCCATGCCTGTCCCCAAAGGGGCTGGTTCGTCAGCGATCAGGTGGGGAATGGCGCCACCAAACTGGATGTCAAAGCGGTAGTCCTTTTGCTGGACGAGTTCAACGGTGACCTGTTCATTGCTCATGAAAATCTCCTGGATTGCACAGATGGGCCGGGTGGATGAAAGAGGGTGTCACAGTACATTGACCGGAATCTTGAGATAGGTCACGCCGTTATCTTCAGGCGGTGGCATGGCGCCTGCTCTGATGTTTACTTGCACCGATGGCAGGATCAGCACTGGCATCTCCAGCGTCGCGTCGCGCCGGGTACGCAGTTCCACAAAGGCCTCTTCGGTCACGCCATCATGCACATGAATATTGTGGGCGCGCTGGTCGGCCACGGTGGTCTGCCATGCGGCGGTGCGCCCTGCAGGCGGGTAGTCGTGGCACATGAAGAGGCGGGTCTCATCGGGCAGACTCAGCAGCTTTCGCACCGACTGGTACAGCGTATGCGCATTGCCACCCGGGAAATCGCAGCGCGCAGTGCCCACATCGGGCATGAACAGGGTGTCGCCCACAAACACGGCATCGGCCACCTGATAAGCCATGCACGCCGGGGTGTGGCCTGGCACCGCCAATGCCCTGGCTTCAAGCTGGCCAATGTGGAACAGCTCTTCGTCGTGAAACAGATGGTTGAACTGGCTGCCGTCCGGATGGAACTCGGGCTCCAGATGGAAGATTGCCTTGAACACATCCTGCACCCGGGTGATGGCAGCGCCGATGGCAATCTTGCCCCCCAGTTTCTTGCGCAGGTAATGCGCGGCCGACAGGTGGTCGGCATGGGCATGGGTCTCCAGAATCCACTGCACGGTCAGGCCCTGGTTTTGCACAAACTCCACCAGCCGGTCGGCAGAGTGCGTGCGGGTGCGTGCTGAGTTGGGGTCGTAATCGAGCACCGAATCCACCAAAGCGCAGTGGCCGCCGGTCTTGTCAAAGACAACATAGCTCACGGTCCAGGTGGCATCGTCAAAGAAGGCTTGGATCTGGGGTTTCATAGGAGAACTCATGGGATTTCACGTTGGATGCCAACAGTCTATTGATTCATAGATTGTCAGTCAATATAATATCAATATTGAATTTGAAATGGAGCGCGCTACCATGCTCACAGAGAAGCCGATTGACCTTGATACCCTGCGCCGTTCGGCAGACAGCGCCTGCCGCCTCATGAAAGTGCTGTCCAACCCTGACCGCCTGTTGCTGCTGTGCCAGCTCAGCCAGGGCGAGAAGAGGGTGGGGGAGCTGGAGGAGCTGGTAGGCATCTCCCAGCCCACCTTGTCACAGCAACTGGGGGTGTTGCGCGAGGAGGGCCTCGTCAACACCCGCCGCGAAGGCAAGAACATCTATTACGAGATCGCCAGCGCCCAGGCTCTGGCGGTGATGAACGTTTTGTTTGAACAATTTTGTGACCCCGCCAAGGAGAACATTCCATGCTGATCGACTGGACCCATTTCAATCCCTGGATTGCTCTTGCAGGCGGCGTTTTGCTGGGCCTGGCCGCGGCGCTTTTCATTCTGCTCAACGGCCGCATTCTGGGCATCAGCGGCATTGTGGGTGGTTTGCTGCGCCCGCGCAGGGGCGACATCGCCTGGCGTGTGACTTTTTTGCTGGGCATGTTGGTGGCCCCGTGGCTGTATGGTTTGCTGGCCGGCCCGACACAGCCGCGCATTGATGCGGGCTGGGGCATGGTGGTCCTGGCAGGCCTGCTGGTAGGCGTGGGTACGCGTTATGGATCGGGCTGCACCAGTGGCCACGGGGTGTGCGGGCTTTCGCGCATGTCGCCCCGGTCCCTGGTCGCCACCCTGTCCTTCATGGGCGCCGGATTTGTCACCGTCTTTCTCATCCGGCATGTGCTGGCCTGATTGAAGCACCTCATCGGAGCATTGATTACTATGAAAAACCGGATCTCGGAATTTGTGGTGGGCCTGATTTTTGGCCTGGGTCTCATCGTGTCGGGCATGACCGACCCTGGCAAGGTCCTGGGCTTTCTGGATCTGGCGGGCCTGTGGGACCCGTCCCTGGCTTTTGTCATGGGTGGCGCCATCGCGGTCGGCATTTTTGCGTTTGCGGTGGCCAAGAAGCGCACCACCAGCATTCTCGGCGGCGCCATGCACCTGCCGACCGCCCGCGATATTGATCGTCGCCTGGTGGTCGGTAGCCTGATCTTTGGCGCTGGCTGGGGTGTCGCGGGCTTTTGCCCCGGCCCCGCCATCGTCTCGGCGAGCGCAGGCCAGCCCAAGGCCATCGTGTTTGTGATCGCCATGCTGGCGGGCATGTGGCTCTTCGAACTGTCTGAACGCTATACAGGCAGCAACACCCGCACCAACACCCGCACCGACGCCTGAGTCCACTGACATCAGCCTGCACATCGTCGCACTGACTCCGGACCTCGCTGTGTTGCCCCAGTTGTCAACGGCTGACTTTTGATCATCAAAGGGGTCAGCATGAGCATCGTGCCCGGCTGGATACGCAGCTACCAGAAGTCCTGGCTTTCAGGGGACGTGGTTGCCGGGGTGATCGTCACGGTGATGCTCATCCCTCAAAGCCTGGCCTATGCGCTGCTTGCTGGTTTGCCACCGGAAATGGGCTTGTACGCCAGCATGCTCCCCATCATGGCCTATGCCTTGCTGGGGTCGAGCATGACACTGGCGGTGGGCCCGGTAGCCGTGGTCTCGCTCATGACGGCCAGCGCCCTGCAACCGCTGGCGGCTGCGGGCTCTGCGGACTATGTGCACCTGGCCATGCTGCTCGCGCTGCTCTCGGGTGGCATGTTGTTGCTGTTTGGCGCGCTGAGGCTCGGTTTTCTGGCCCACTTTTTGAGTCACCCAGTCATCAGCGGCTTCATTTCGGGTTCCGCCATTTTGATCGCGGTGGGCCAGATCAAGCATTTGCTGGGCGTGAAGGCAGGGGGCGCCAATGTGCTGGACACCCTGACGCAACTGGCACAGGCCGTGCCGCGCACCAATGGAGTGACCTTTGGCATCGGGGCTGGGAGCGTGCTTTTTCTGCTGTTTGCACGCAAGTACCTGGCACCCTGGCTGGTTGGCACCGGGGCGAATCCCAATCTGGCAGACATCGCCTCCAGGCTCGCCCCTATGCTGGCAGTGATTGTGTCCACGGCAATGGTGGCGGCATTGCGCTGGGACCAAACCGCTGGCGTCAGTATCGTGGGAGCAGTGCCACAGGGCCTTCCCACGTTGGCGTTGCCCGGCGTGTCCCTGGCTGCCATCGGGCCACTGTGGCTGCCTGCGTTGCTCATCTCTATGGTGGGGTTTGTCGAAAGTGTGTCGGTGGCGCAGTCCCTGGCCCTCAAACGCCAGCAGCGCATCACCCCCAATCGCGAGCTTCTCGGCCTGGGCGCCGCCAATTTGGCCAGTGCTTTGTCGGGCGGGTTTCCTGTCACCGGCGGTTTTGCGCGGTCGGTCGTCAACTTCGCGGCGGGGGCCAACACACCTCTGGCGGGTGTGATATCCGCCTTGCTGATGGGCGTGGTCATCGCAGCCCTGACAGGCCTGTTCCATTATTTGCCCCATGCGGTGCTGGCGGCCACCATCATCGTGGCCGTGGTATCGCTGATCGATGTGCAAACCCTGCGCGAGGCCTGGCACTACGACAAGGCAGATGCCATGTCGTTGCTGGCGACCGCAGCTGGTGTGATTGCGTTGGGCGTGGAGGAGGGCATCCTGATCGGGGTGGCTTTGTCCTTGGGCATACTGGTATGGCGCAGCAGCCACCCGCACATCGCGGTGGTGGGGCGCGTGCCGGGAACCGAGCACTTTCGCAATGTGGCGCGCCATGCGGTGACCACCGAGCCTGGCCTGATCGCCGTGCGGGTTGATGAAAGCCTGTACTTTGCCAATTCGGATGCTTTGCTGGACACCGTTGAGTCTCTGGTGCTGGCCCAGCCCGACACGCGTTATGTGCTGCTCGTGTGCTCTGCCATCAACCAGATCGACACCACGGCGCTGGGTGTGCTTACCGACCTGGAGCGCAGTCTGGGGCAGCGCGGCATGACGCTGCTGCTGGCCGAAGTCAAAGGCCCCGTGCTGGACCGCCTGCAGAACACGCCTCTGGGCCAACGTCTGCAAGGGAAAGTGTTCCTCAGCACCCACGCAGCATTTGAATTCGTGCGCCTCAATGCTGCTGTGCAACCTTCCAGTGCAGACAAAGTCGCCTCCGCTTCCGTCTGACCCGCCACGCCAACGTGTTTTGTTTTGGCTGGCTGGCTGGCTGGCTGGCTGGCTGGCTGGCTGGCTATTTAACATAATATACATCGTATCTAGTTGGACAGCGACTGAAACTGGCCCACCACGACAGCCGTCAGCCCAACGGCATTTTGCTAACCAAGACATCACGCAACCCCAAAAAACCAGGCTGGCTGTGCAATATTTGACTTGCCTGCACAATCAACACCCATGAAATTCCTCCACACCATGCTGCGCGTTGGCAACCTTCAACGCTCGATTGATTTCTACACCCAGGTGCTGGGCATGCAACTGCTGCGCCAGTCGGAAAACCCCGAGTACAAATACTCGCTGGCCTTTGTGGGCTTTGAGGGTGGCAACCCCGGTCAGGCCGAGATCGAGCTGACCTACAACTGGGGTGTCGAAAAATACGACCACGGCAACGCTTATGGCCACATTGCGCTGGGCGTGCCCGATGTCTACGCAGCGTGCGAGAAGATCAAGGCCGCAGGCGGCAACGTGACGCGCGAGGCGGGTCCTGTGAAAGGCGGCACCACTGTGATCGCCTTTGTGACGGATCCAGATGGCTACACGATTGAGTTGATTCAGCGCGCAGAGGGCACCGGCGGTGCGGGCCTCCGGTAAATTGTTGCTATTAATTAAATAGCTGTTAGCGCTTTATGGATAAGCGCTCGCGGCATTTCTTATCCATAAAAAAGCCCGGCAATGCCGGGTTTTTTTGTGAAGGCAGGCCCGCGATCACTGGGCGCTCAAGGCCACTTCCACGCGGCGGGCTTCGGCGTTGCTGCCGCTGGCCGTGGTTTCTTCGGGCTTCTTGAGTTCGATCTTGTCTTCAGGCACGCCCAGCGCTTTCAGGGCGTCGCGCACGGCAAAGGCGCGCTGCTTGGCCAGTTCGGCGTTCAGGGCCGCATCGCCGGTGGCATCATGGAAGCCGGAGATCACGGCTTTCCTGCCTTCGGCCACACCCTTGACCACATCGGCCAGGGCTTCGTTGGCGCCCGCAGCCAGGTCGGCCTTGGCGCTGGCAAAGTAGAACTTCACCACGCCGTTTTCCACGCGCACGCTGGCGCCGTCGGTGGCCATTGCGTCAGCGGCAGGTGCTGCTGGCGCGTTGCTTGCTACAGCGGTTGCAGCAGGCTTGGGCGCTGCCGCGCCGCGCACCTGCTTGACCACCACGGTGCCCACGACCACAGAGATCAACAGCGCAATCAGCGCGATCAGGAAACCGAGGGCAAAACGTTGCTGGCTGTCGTCGTCCGAGCTGTTGAAAGACATGGTGCAGAACTCCGTAAATAATGGTTTGCTGGATAAACCCGCGATTCTAAGGTGTTGCCATGACGATGCTCCCCGCACCCCACCGTGACCCGGCAACCATGCTCGAGCGCGCCCTGCAGGAATGGGGCGGCCGCAGCGATCTGTGGGTGTTCGGCTATGCCTCGCTGATCTGGCGGCCCGATTTCGACTTCTCCGAGCGCAGGGACGCGCGCGTGCACGGCTGGCACCGGGCGCTCAAGATGTGGAGCCGCATCAACCGGGGCACGTCCGATTGCCCTGGCCTGGTGTTTGGCATGCTGTCGGGCGGCAGTTGCCGGGGGGTGGTATTTCGAGTGGAGCAGGCCCATGTGCCCCAGGTGATGGAGACGCTCTGGCAGCGTGAAATGCCTTTGGCGGTCTACGACCCGCGTTGGCTGACCTGCCACACGCCGCGCGGCCCGGTGCAGGCGCTGGCCTTCACCTTGTCGCGCCGCAGCCCCAGCCACACGGGGGAACTGCACGAAGACGAATACCGGCGCATCTTCCTGCAGGCCCGTGGGCGTTATGGCAGCACGCGCGACTATGCCCAGGCCACCTATGACGAGTTGCGCAAGCATGGCATTCACGACCGGGCGCTGGCGCGTTTGATCACATTGGCCCCAAAAGAGGCATAGTGCAAATCTTCGCTGGACGAGCATGCGATCGATGGAGAGACTGCATCTCGGCGCCGGATTCAATACCGCGTTCTCTTTCTATACCGCGTTCTCTTTCTTGTTCCAAGGAGTTTGAGTCATGAAGATTCGTTTCGCATTTGTCCTGTCGTCCGTTGCAGCATTTGCCCTTGCGGGTTGCGCAGCTTATTCCTCAGGCCCCAGCGCCAGCGCCAAACTCGAACCCACGCGCGGCAACACCGCCGCGGGTACGGTGACTTTTGTCCAGTCGGGCGAGGTGGTGAAGGTGTCGGGCTCCATCACCGGCCTCAAGCCGGGCGCCGAGCACGGGTTTCATATCCACGAAAAAGGCGATTGCTCCAGCGGCGATGGCCTGAGCGCCGGCGGCCACTTCAACCCCGGCGGCAAAGCCCACGGCCGCCATGGCATGGGCGAGCACCACACGGGCGACTTGCCCAGCCTCAAGGCCGATGCGAACGGCGTGGCCACCTTCAGCTTCGAATCGCGCACGATCCGCGTGGGCGGCAGCGCCAACGACATTGTCGGCAAGGGCCTGATCGTTCACCGCGACCCGGACGACTACAAGACCCAGCCCACCGGCAATGCAGGCCCGCGCCTGGCCTGTGCCGTGATCACGGCCAAGTAATGCGACGATTTGCGAGGGGCCGCGCGCTGCCGGAGCAAGCGGGCAGCGCGCTCCAGGTCCTGCACGGTGTCCACATCGGTCACTGTGCCCTCGTCTTCTGCATCCACCCACCGCACCCTGCCCTGCTGCGCCTGCTGGCGCACCATGCTGGCAGCGCCCTGTTCGCCCGCCAAGGTCAGCAGCCCTTGCAGGCATTGCGCCGCAAAGCCCACCGGGTGACCGCGCTCGCCCTTGTGCACGGGCACGGCCACAGCACAGTTCGCCAGGGCGGCGGCGATGGTGCGCAGCGTTTCGGGCTGGACCAGTGGCAGGTCGCCCGGCAAAACCAGCCAGCCGGGTGCGCTTGCGGTGGCGCGCACCGCCGCAGCAATCGAATCGCCCATGCCCGGGTGGCCCATATCCTCCAGATGCCAGGGCAAGCCGCTGGCGCGCACGGCGGCCAGGGTGTGCGCCAGCACGGTTTTTCCGTTGAGCAATGCGCTCAGTTTGTGCACCGCGCCGCCCGATGCCGCAAAGCGCTCGCCCCGGCCCGAGGCCAGTACCAGCACCATGGGCTGGGTGGATGCGGGGGCGCGGCCTTCTGCTGCCATCACACCAGTTTGAAGGGCAGTTCGCGCGGCGTCTTGCCCGTGAGTTGGGCAATGGCGTTGGCAAAGGCCGGCGCCAGCGGCGGCAGGCCCGGCTCGCCCATGCCCTTGGGTGGGTCGGCGCTGGGCACGATGTGCACGGTCACCTGCGGCATGTCGGTGATGCGCGGCACGGCGTAGTCGCCAAAGTTGCTTTGCTCCACCACGCCGTCCTTGAGCGTGATGGCAGCGCCCGGCAGGCACATGCCCAGGCCCATCAGCGCGGCGCCCTGCACCTGGGCTTCGACGCTTTTGGGGTTGACCGCCAGGTTGCAATGCACACCGGCGGTGATGCTGTGCAGCCTGGGCGTGCCGTCTTTGACGGAGGCCTCGACCACATAGGCCACCACCGACTCGAACGACTCATGCACCGCCACGCCCCAGGCGCGGCCTGCGGCCAGCTTCTTCTTGCCATAGCCCGACTGGGCCACGGCCAGCTGCAATGCGGCCTTGTGGCGGGGGTGCTTGTCGCCCATCAGGGCCATGCGGTAGGCCACGGGGTCTTGTTTGCTGGCGCGGGCCACTTCGTCGATCAACGTTTCCATGACATAGGCGGTGTGGGTGGAGCCCACGCTGCGCCACCACAGCACGGGCACATTCACATCCGGGTGGTGCACCGACAGCTTCATGGGCAGCTCGTAGGGTTCTTTCATGCCCTCGATGGCCGTGGCGTCGATGCCGTTCTTGATCATGAAGGCCTCGAACCGCGAGCCCTTGGCGATGGACTGGCCCACGATGGTGTGGTCCCACGCCAGGATTTTGCCTTGGGCGTCGAACCCGATCTCGGCGCGGTGCACATGCATGGGGCGGTAGTAGCCGCCCTTGATGTCGTCTTCGCGGCTCCAGAGCGTGCGCACCGGGGCGGTGATGCCCGCCGTGCGCACGGCCTTGGCGACGCCGCAGGCTTCCACCACGTAATCGCTGGTGGGAATGGCGCGGCGGCCAAAGCCGCCTCCGGCCATCTGCGTGTGCACCTGGATGTTCTGCGGCTGCAGGCCCAGCGTCCTGGCAGCGGCCATGGCGTCCAGGCCCGGCATTTGCGTGCCCATCCAGAGTTCGGCCTTGTCGCCATCGAGCTTGACGGTGCAGTTCAGCGGCTCCATGGGCGCGTGCGCCAGGTACGGAAAGATGAATTCGGCGCTGATCTTGTGCGCCGCCCCCGCCAGCGGTGCCATGTCGGCCTGCATGGCCACGTTGCCCGGCTTGGTGGCCAACTCGCGGTATTGGGCCAGCAGCCGGGTGGTGTCGGGCTTTTCGACCGCGCTGGTGTCCCATTCCACCTTGAGCGCATCACGGCCCTGCTTGGCGGGCCAGTAGCCATCGGCCACGATGGCCACGCCCTCCCCGCCCCGGTCGGTGGGCACGCGCAGCACGGCCTTCACGCCCTTGATGGCCCGGGCGGCGCTGTCGTCCAGCGACTTCACCCTGGCCCCGAACACCGGCGGGCGCGCCACCACGGCCGTCAGCATGCCGGGCAGGTGCACGTCGATGCCATAGTCCTGCTGGCCGCTCGACTTGGCCTTGGCATCGAGCCGCCCCGTGGGCTTGCCGATGAGCCGGAACTGCCGGGGGTCTTTGAGGGTGACTTTTTCTGGCACCGGCTGCTTCATGGCCGCTTCGGCCAGTGCGCCGTAGCCCAGCTTCTTGCCACCGGGGCCCACGACAAAGCCATTGCTGGTGCGCAGCGCCGAGGCGTCCACGCCCCACTGCGCCGCAGCGGCCGACACCAGCATGGCGCGGGCGCGTGCACCCAGTTCGCGGTATTGGGTGTAGGAGTTCTTGATGGAGTTGGAGCCGCCCGTGATGTGTATGCCGCTAACGGGATCGGCATAGGCTGCGCTCGCATCGCCGTGCACGCTGCGCACCTTGCTCCAGTCGGCATCCAGCTCTTCGGCCAGGATCATGGGCAGGCCGGTCTGCACGCCCTGGCCAAAGTCCAGCCGGTTGATGGTGACGGTGACCGTGCCGTCGGCATCGATGCGCACAAAGGCCGATGGCTGCTCGAACGGCTTGAGGCCTGCGGGCGCGGTGGACGCCGCGGAGCCCTGCGCGCCCGCCACCAGCGGGAACGCGCCCAGCGCAAAGCCAGAAGCCGCCGAGACCTTGAGGAAGGTGCGGCGCGCCACGCCTTCGGGCGCCTCGAATGCTCCTGAATTCATAGCTGCCTGCGCTTTATCCATAAGCGCTTGAAGGTGTTTTGGCATGAAATGGTGTGCCTGGCCCTGCAGGGCGTGGGAATCGAAGTGCATGGTGTTCTCCTTCAAGCCAGGGTTTTGGCTGCGTCATGGATGGCCGCGCGGATGCGCACATAGGTGCCGCAGCGGCACAGGTTGCCCGCCATGGCGGCGTCGATGTCGGCATCGCTGGGCTTCTTCTTGCCCTTGAGCAAGGCGGTGGCGCTCATGATCTGGCCGCTCTGGCAATAGCCGCATTGCGCCACGTCGTGCTTGACCCAGGCGGCCTGTACGGCCTGGCCCACTTTGTCCTGACCCACGGCCTCGATGGTGGTGATCTTCTGGCCCACTGCAGCCGAGATCGGGGTGATGCACGAGCGCACCGGCGCGCCGTCCAGATGCACCGTACAAGCCCCGCACAGGGCCTGGCCGCAGCTGAACTTGGTGCCGGTCATGCCCAGCGTGTCGTGCAGGGCCCAGAGGATGGGGGTGGATTCGTCAGCATCCACCGCCATGTCTTTGCCATTGATGTTGAGGGTCGGCATCGCGGGTTCTCCTGGGGAAAAGAGGTTAGGACTTACGCAAATAAGGATGCCACAACGGTACGTGCCTTTGTGGCAGGCGGCTTGCCTGGGCCTGCTTTGCCCTGCTTTGCGTAAGTCATGGAGGTAATTCATGGAGGCGCACGCAGGGGGGCACGCATTCAACCAGCCCGGCACATTACGCCTTCGGTGTATTCCTGCGCCACCAGTAGGTTATAGGACTTACGCAAATAAGGATGCCACAACGGTACCTGCCTTTGTGGCAGGCGGCT
>WOZN01000262.1 GCA_011620245.1 Acidovorax sp. | reverse complement strand
AGGGGCAGCCGCAAGGGACTTCACATGCTGAACGAGCAACAACTCGAAGAACTCTGTCTGGGCTGGTTCCAAGACGCTGGCTGGCGGTTTGCCCATGGCCCGGACATTGCGCCCGACAGCATCGCCCCGGAGCGCACCGACTACCGGCAAGTGGTGCTGCGCGAGCGCTTGCTCACGGCGCTGGCCCGCATCAACCCGCACATTCCGCCCGCCGCCCTGGAGCAGGCCGCACATGCGCTGCAAACGGTGAGCGAGCCGCAGATGGTGGTGCGAAACCGCAGCGTGCACCGTTTGCTGCTGAGCGGTTTGCTGGTGGAGTTTGCGGTGGGGGATGAGAAGAAGACCGATCTGGTGCACTTCATCGACTTTGCGCAGCCCAGCAACAACGACTTTTTGGTGGTAAACCAGTTCACCATCACCGGCACCAGGCAGCCGCGTCGGCCGGATGTGATCGCGTTCATCAACGGCTTGCCCCTGGCAGTGGTGGAGCTGAAGAACCCCGCCAACGAGCAGACGGACGTGTGGGATGCCTTCAATCAGCTGCAGACCTACAAGGACGAGATCAGCGACCTGTTCAATACCAATGCGGCCTTGGTGGTGAGTGATGGTTTCACGGCCCGCGTGGGCTCGCTCACGGCCAACGCGGAACGCATGATGCCCTGGCGCACCATTGCCAACGAAGATGACCGGCCCCGCCTGCAGATGGAGCTGGAGACGGCGGTGCGGGGCTTTTTCAAGCCCGAGTTGTTTCTGGACTATGTGCGGCACTTTGTGCTTTTTGAGCAGGATGGCGACCACATCGTGAAGAAGGTGGCGGGCTACCACCAGTTCCACGCGGTACGAGAAGCGGTGCGTGCCACGGTGATTGCCGCGCAGGATGTGGGCAAAAGCGTGCTGGAGGTGCATGAAGAGCGCGCCAGCTATGGCAAAGAGGTGCAGCCGGGTTCGCGCAAGGCGGGCGTGGTGTGGCACACGCAGGGCTCGGGCAAGAGCATCACCATGGCCTGCTACGCGGGCAAGTTGCTGCAGCAGCCCGAGATGAAGAACCCGACGCTGGTGGTGGTAACCGACCGCAATGATCTGGATGGCCAGCTGTTCGCCACCTTCAGCGCAGCCAGTGACTTGCTCAAGACGACCCCTGTGCAGGCTGGCGACCGCGACGAGCTGCGGCAGATGCTGGCATCTCGCGAGGCGGGCGGCATCATCTTCACCACCGTGCAGAAGTTTGCGCTGCTGGAAGGGGAGGAGGCCCACCCGCTGCTCTCCACCCGCACCAACATCGTGGTGATCTCAGACGAGGCCCACCGCAGTCAGTACGGCACCAAGGGGCGGCTGGACACCAAGACCGGCCGGTACGTGTTTGGCTATGCCAAGCATTTGCGGGATGCGCTGAAGAACGCCACGTTCATCGGCTTTACCGGCACCCCCATTGCGCTGGAAGACAAAGACACCCGTGCGGTGTTTGGCGACTACGTCAGCATCTATGACATTCAGGATGCGGTGGACGATGGCGCGACGGTGCCCATCTTCTACGAAAGCCGCCTGGCCAAGCTGGATGTGAACCAGGCCGATATTGATGCGCTGAATGCACAGGTGGATGAAGTCGTTGAGGATGAAGAGGACATTGCCAGCCGCGAGAAGACCAAGAGCGAATGGGCTGCGCTGGAGAAGCTGGTGGGCTCCGAGCCCCGGCTGCAGCAAGTGGCGCGCGATCTGATCCAGCACTTTGAGGCGCGCGTGTCGGTGGTGGATGGCAAGGCCATGATCGTGTGCATGAGCCGGGACATTTGCGCCCAGCTCTACAACGCCATCGTCAGCCTGCGCCCCGATTGGCACAGCACCGACCCGGAGCAGGGTGCCATCAAGATCGTGATGACAGGCTCCGCCGCCGACAAGGCGCTGCTGCAGCCGCACCTGTATAGCCAGCAGGTGAAGAAGCGGCTGGAGGCGCGCTTCAAGGATGCGCGCGACCCACTGCAATTGGTGATCGTGCGCGACATGTGGCTGACAGGGTTTGACGCGCCGTGCTGCCACACTATGTACATCGACAAGCCCATGAAGGGCCACAACCTGATGCAGGCCATTGCGCGCGTCAACCGGGTGTTCAAGAACAAGCCGGGCGGTTTGGTGGTGGACTACATTGGCATTGCCAACGAATTGAAGGCGGCACTGAAGGCTTACACCGACGCCAAAGGCAAGGGCGACCCCACGCACAACGCGGCGGAGGCGTTGGCGGTGTTGATGGAGAAGATGGACATCGTGCGCGGAATGATGCAGGGCTTTGACTACAGCGCGTTTGAGACGCAGGCCCTGCCACTGCTGGTGCCTGCCGCTAACCATATCCTGGGGTTGAAGGACGGCAAGACGCGCTTTCTCGACACCATGGTGGCGGTGGCCAAAGCCTTCTCACTATGCGGTACGTTGGACGAGGCAGCTGCGCTACGCAAGGATATTGCGTTCTTCTCGGCCATCAAGGCGGCCATTGCCAAGTTCACCACGGTTGACAAAAAACGCAGCGACGCTGAGAAGAACAGCGCACTCAAACAGATTCTGGACAACGCCATCATTTCGGATGGCGTGGCCGATGTGTTTGCGTTGGCTGGGCTGGACAAGCCCAACATTGGGCTGCTGTCGGATGAGTTTTTGGAAGACGTGCGACAGATGGACAGCCGCAACCTGGCGGTTGAACTGCTGGAGAAACTGCTGCGCGACGAGATCAAGGCCCGTGCGCGCAACAACGTGGTGCAGGAGAAGAAATACGGCGACCGGCTGCTGGAAACCTTGCGCAAGTACCACAATCGCGCGGTGGAAACGGCCCAGGTCATCGAAGAACTGATCCAGATGGCCAAGGAGTTTCAGGCCACGCTCAAACGTGAAGATGCGCTGGGACTCGGCCGCGACGAAATCGCCTTCTACGACGCGCTCGCCAATAACGAAAGTGCCGTGCGTGAATTGGGTGACGAGGTGCTCAAAAAGATCGCCATCGAGATTACTGAGAAGCTGCGGGTCAGCACTTCTGTGGATTGGCAGGTACGCGAAAGCGTACGTGCCAAGTTGCGCATTCTGGTTCGGCGGTGTCTGCAAAAGTGGAAGTACCCGCCTGACAAGCAGCCGGAGGCCGTGGAATTGGTGCTCAAGCAGGCGGAGTCGCTGTCGAGCGCGTGGACGGTTTAGCGGTGCGTCATCTGCGACGGCCCCGCAGTCAGAAGCGGGTCTGTCAGGCCGGCGACTTGTATTTGATGCTGCACCCATACGGCGCCGTCGTCGCCGCCGAGATCGGCTTGCCCGCCAGTGCCTCGGCCAGCCCCACCAACACATAGTTGGTGGCTTTCTCGATGTCGGCCGGGCGGGCCGAGGGGATGCTGTCGATGCCGCCTGCGTACACCAGCTGGCCTTGCGGGTTGACGATGTACATGTGCGGCGTGGTGCGTGCGCCGTAGCTCTTGCCCACGGTGCCTTCCTCGCCCATCAGCACGGCGGTG
>WOZN01000194.1 GCA_011620245.1 Acidovorax sp. | reverse complement strand
CCTGCGCTTCCTGCGCTTCCCGCGCTCAAATTGCAGCTGCAGGCCAGCATGGCGCAATCCCAGCTCACGCTCACGGCCTTGCTGTTGTCGTGCAACTCGGCGATATACATCACCGGCACGGTGGGAGGCTGTGCGCCGCCCTCGCGGCCTGGACGCTGGTGCAGAAATTCGGGGAGCCGGCCAAGGCATGAGTAGCCACCTGCCCACCATCGCCATTGCCGGGCCCACGGCCTCGGGCAAGACGGCCGGCGCGCTGGCGCTGGCCGCCGTGCTGGCACCGCGCCTGCCGGTCGAGATCATCAGCGTGGATTCGGCCCTGGTGTACCGGGGCATGGACATCGGCACCGCCAAGCCCACGCGCGCTGAGCAGGCGGCCGTGCCGCACCACCTGATCGATATCCGCGACCCGCTGCAGGCCTACAGCGCCGCCGAATTCGTGCAGGACGCCGGGCGGCTCATCGCCGAGATCCGCGCACGCGGCGCCCTGCCGCTGCTGGTGGGCGGCACCATGCTGTACTTCAAGGCGCTGTTCTACGGCATCGACGACATGCCCCCGGCCAACCCCGCCGTGCGCGAACGCCTGGAGGCCCAGGCCGCGCAGATCGGCTGGCCCGCCATGCACGCCGAACTGGCCCGCGTGGACCCGGCCACCGCCGCGCGCCTGGCGCCCGGCGACAGCCAGCGCATCCAGCGCGCGCTGGAGGTATGGCAGGTATCCGGCCGGCCGCTGTCGAGCTTTCATACTACAAAAAAAGGAGCTACCAGCGCAGACCACATAAGCGCTACAGCCCTTTTTTCTTTGGAACCCGGCCACCGTGCCTGGTTGCACGAGCGCATCGCCCGGCGCTTTGACGCGATGCTGGCGGAAGGCTTCGTGGAAGAAATGCGCCAGCTGCGCGCGCGCGGCGACCTGCATCCCGACCTGCCCTCGATGCGCTGCGTGGGCTATCGCCAGGCCTGGCAAGCGCTCGATGCCCAGGCCGCAGCCGGCCCCGGTGCGCCGCTCGATCTGGCCGGCCTGCGCGAGCGCGGCATTGCCGCCACCCGCCAGCTTGCCAAGCGCCAGATCACCTGGCTGCGCAGCATGCCCCACCGCCACGCCATTGCCTGCGACCAGCCCGATGCCACCGCGCGCCTGGTGCAGGCAGTGCTGCAGCGCCTGGAGCACGCCACGCCATGAGCGGCCCACTGCGCGTCGAGGCCTTGGCCAGGCAATACGGCGGCACGCCGGTGTTTGCCAATGTGCACTTCACCGTGCAACCGGGCGAATTCGTGGCCATCGTGGGCGACTCGGGCGTGGGCAAATCCACCCTGCTCAACTGCCTGGCGGGGCTGGACCGGTGGGACGCAGGGCGCATCGTGCATGGCGACACCGACCTGGCACCGCTCGACGAAACGCAGCGCGCCCTGTGGCGGCGCGCCCATGTGGGGTTTGTGTTCCAGGCCTTCCATGTGCTGCCCCACCTGGATGTGGCGCAGAACGTGGCCCTGCCGCTCATGCTGCTGGGCCGCGCCGAGCCCGGCCGCGTGGAGCATATGCTGAAAGCCGTGGGCCTGGCGGGTCTGGGCGAGCGCCTGCCACAGCAACTGAGCGGCGGGCAACTGCAGCGCGTGGCCATTGCCCGTGCCCTGGTGCACCGCCCCGCCCTGCTGCTGGCCGATGAGCCCACCGGCAACCTCGACCCCGGCACGGCTGCGCGCGTGATGGACCTGCTGCTCGCGCAGACGCGCGAACACGGCGCATCGCTGGTGCTGGTCACGCATTCCGATGCCGCTGCCGCACGCGCCGACCGGCGTCTGCGGCTCACAGCCGACGGCATCGCCGACTGAATAGCCCGCAGGGCAAGCCGGCATGATGAGTGGCCCTTTGAAATCCCCAACACCGTTGAGGCCGGGCTTGGCCTGTCCTGAGCCTGTCGAAGGGTCGAAGCCCTTCGACAGGCTCAGGGCGAACGGGGTTTAGGAATAAATCCTGCCATTTCAATAGAAACGGCAGGCAGGAGCGCCCCCGCTTACTCGATCACAAGCCGCTGCGCACTACCGCCCGGCTTCTTGGGCAGCGTCAGCTTCAGCACGCCGTTTTCGTATTTGGCCTTGGCCTGGGCAGCATCCACATCTTCGGGCAACTGGAAGCTGCGTGCCACCGAACCATAATACCGCTCGGCGCGCAGCACCTTTTCGCCCTCGGTCTTCTGGTCATACTGGCGCACCTCGGCACGCAGGCTGACCACATTGCCATCGATCGAGACCTGGATATCCTCCTTGGGCACACCCGGCACTTCGGCCTCCACGGTGTAGCCATCATCGGTTTCCTTCACGTCCACCTTGATCTGCGAGGGCAACGGCACACCCTCGCCATGCAGGGGGCGCACATAAAAACCAGGGGCGATGTCTTTGAAAAAGTCATCGAACAAACTGCCACGTGTAACCAGAGAATTCATGGTGAAGCTCCTGAACGTAAGGGTTGGACAAGGTTAGACAATCGGGCCGGCAAGAAAACGCCAGCCCTATGACCAAGATAGGAACAGCCCCGGCCCATTTCAAGGGCAGTGGTGGTCGCGTTTGATCTGCATCAACCACCTTGCCTGTCTGCGCTGCGCCGTCACAATCGCGTCATGCTTGCTCTGCTTCGCACCTTCTCCTGGCAGGAGTTGCGCCACCACCCCTGGCGCAGCGCCGCGGCGGTGGCCGCCGTGATGCTGGGCGTGGCGCTGGCGTTTGCTGTGCATGTGATCAACAGCTCGGCCCTGGACGAGTTTTCGCAGGCCGTGCGCGCCGTGAACGGCCAGCCCGATCTGGAGCTGCGCGCCATGCAGGGCCAACTGCCCGAAGCACTTTACGGGCAGCTGGCCAACCACCCGCAGGTGGTGCGCGCCAGCCCCTGGCTGGAGCTTTCCACGCTGGCCCAGGCAGACCAACCCGAGACCACAAGGCAGGGCACCGCGCCCGCCCGCGTGGTGCTGCGGGTGGTGGGCGCGGATGCGCTGCTGCTGCCTGCCGTGGCGCCCGCGCTCATGCCCCGCGCCTTCGCCAGCAGCGAGCGGCTGGCCATGCTGGCGCCGGCCACGGTGTTTCTCAACGCGGCGGCCTTTCAGGCCCTGGGCCTGGCGACGGATGGCAGTGCTGCGGCAACGCTGCGCCTGCATACCGGCCTGCCAACTTCGACATCGGCATCGGCATCGGCATCAGCATCGCACATGGTGCGCGTGGCCGGCACCGTGGCCGCCGGCGGCGCGCCGCTGGCCGTGATGGACATCGGCGCAGCGCAAGACCTGTGGGGCCAGGCGGGGGGCCTGACCCGCATCGATCTGCAACTGCAACCGGGCACCGACCGCGCCGCGTTCCAGCAGACGCTGCAATCACTGCCCGGCTGGCCCGCCAACGCCATGCTGGCCGAGCCTGGCGATGCGGTGCAGCGCATCGACAACCTGTCGCGCGCCTACCGCGTCAACCTCACCGTGCTGGCGCTGGTGGCGCTGTTC
>WOZN01000149.1 GCA_011620245.1 Acidovorax sp. | reverse complement strand
GGATGTTGCAGGCCGGCGCCACGGCCACGTGCATGCGGGCGTAGTGGTGGTGGGCTTCTTCGGAGTAGCAGGGATGGTTCTTGACCTTGTCCCACACCTCTTGCGGCATGTCGTCGGGACCGTCGGACGTGCCACAACTGGCTTTGCCTTCACCGCCGGAGGTGCCGCAGCCACCTCCGGCGGCGGGCAGGTCGGGCGTGGCGCCCAAGGATTTGATCTGTCCGATGCCGATGTAGGTCTTGGCAGGCATTGAACCACTGAGTGCGCTGGTTTGCATGAGAGCCCTTTTCGCGTCCGACAATTGGCCGCATATGGGCACCTGTAGCCAAATCCGTGCCACGGAAAATTTTGTTTTAAATCAACGAACTAGCTTCTTTTGCCGCTTGTCGCAGATGCCACGGGAGCCGCAACTTGTGAGTCTGTTGCGTCTGGCTTGCGACAAAGGCCACATTTTTTTGTTGTGTTGCTGCGGGCTGGCGCCACTCGGCGGTATGGGCAAGGCCAGTGAGGCACAGTTGGGAGCAAGCAGGATTTCCATTCAGGTTCCGCCCGTTCGTTGTTGATGCGGCCCGCTGAAGTCTGAACCGTTCGCCCTGAACGGTAGTTGATACAACAAAGGGCCGGATCAATAGCAGACATATCGGGTGGCTGCGGCGGGGCGCTGAAGCCGATTCGCGCATGCCCCACAGAGCCTCGCCCGCCCGAGGCACGCGCCCCGCCGCACACGCCCGGCGCGTGGCCCGGGTGTCCGAACCGCGCCAGCTCAGCGCAAGAAGACGCCCAAGAGAAATATCAGAACTTCCGCACCTCGATGCCATGCTTGTGCAAGGCATAGCCCATCTGGCGCGGTGAAATCTTCAGCAGGCGCGCCGCCTTCGCCTGCACCCAGCCGCTGCGCTCCATGGCCCACACCAGGCGCTCGCTTTCGCCCTCGGGCTTGCCATCGGCGACGGCCACCGGAGCGGCCACCGCGACCGGCTCGGATGTCACGGCACCGGGCGCCGGTAACGGGGTATCCGCAACAGCAGGCCCCATGGGACGCTCCTGAATCGGGATCTCGGCCAGGCGGCTGGGCCGCACCGCGTCCTCGCGGTCGATGTGGTGCAGCACCTGCGTCAGGCAGCGGT
Organism: Acidovorax sp.; assembly: GCA_011620245.1. Taxonomy (GTDB): domain Bacteria; phylum Pseudomonadota; class Gammaproteobacteria; order Burkholderiales; family Burkholderiaceae_C; genus Acidovorax. Next base: position 2,357 of record WOZN01000149.1, on the reverse strand, counting down.
TGGCCTGGCAGGGAAAGGCCAGGTCGGTGATCACATCGCTGTGCGCCATGGTGGCAGTGCGCTCCACGCAGTTCTCCAGCTCGCGCACATTGCCGGGCCAGTAACAGCTGCTCAGCACCCGAATCGCCGCCGGGCTGAACTGGGTTGTGCGGGCGTTGTCGCGGTTGAAGCGATCCAGGAAATGTTTCGCCATCGCCGGGATGTCTTCGCGGCGTTCCCGCAGCGGCGGCAGTTGGATGCTGACTACGTTGATGCGGTAGTACAGGTCGGCGCGGAACTCGCCCGCCTTCACCATGCGTTCCAGATCGCGGTTGGTGGCGAGGATCAGGCGCACATCCACCTTGACCGCCGTCGAACCCCCGACACGCTCGAATTCACGCTCCTGCAACACGCGCAGCAACTTGGCCTGGAACGAGGCCGAGATGTCACCGATCTCGTCCAGGAACAGGGTGCCGCCATGTGCCATCTCGAAGCGGCCCTTGCGCTGGCCCTGGGCGCCGGTGAACGAGCCCTTTTCATGACCGAAGAGTTCGCTCTCCAGCAGCGACTCGGTCAGCGCCGCGCAGTTGACGCAGACGAAGGCCTCGCGCTTGCGCGGCGACAGGCCGTGGATGGCACGTGCAATCACTTCCTTGCCAGTGCCGCTCTCACCGCGCAGCAGCACCGTCGTGCGCGCCGGTGCCACCTGGTGCACCTGGTCAAACACTTCCAGCATGGGCGCGGAGGTGCCCACCACGTGTTCGATCTTGTTGCCGCTCTTGAGCGCCTTGGACATGCGGCGCACCTCATCTTGCATGCTGTCGTGCGCCGCGCTGACACTGCGGTGCAACAGCAGCGCCTGGCCCATCAGGGTGGCAACCATCCTGAGCAACTGCAGGTCGTCGCCGAAGTTGCTGCGGGTTTCTGGATTCAGGTAGTCGACGGCCAGCACGCCCACCGTGCGCCGGTCCGCCCGGATCGGCATGGCCAGCATGGCGACACAGGCACCCGGGCTCTGGTCGGCGCCGCCGGTGCGGTTCAGGAACAGCGGCTCGGCGCGCAGATCGGGCGTCGAAAACGGCATGCCGGTGGCATAAACCCGGCCCACGATGCCCTCGCCCGGAAGGAACTTCAGACGCTGGCTTTCTTCGAGACTCAGCCCCACGGCGCACAGGCCATGCAGCTCGCTGGAGCCCGGTTCGGACAGCACGACAAAAGCACGGCGCCATTCCAGCACCTGCAACAAATAGTTAAGAGCTTCGCGAAAAGTTTTATGGACGTCGAGCGAGGTCGCGAGTGTCTTGCTGATCTCGTAGATCACATTCAATTCGCGCCGCACTGCGGTCACTTGTGTGTTCATCACCATGGTGCGCTCCAGGTAGGTGCAAGACAGGAACCTGATACAGGGCAGCGCCGCCCCTGGCGTGGCCGGTGAGCACCAACGCAGGGATTTCTGACGCAGAAAAGCCACCTCCTGAAGTATTAAAAGCAAGAACTGGACCAGTCATTTCGGGGTGCGCGCCGTTGATCGTTGGACTTCACGCTTTCCGACAAACCGGACAGGACTGTTCCATCACAAGGCGAGTGGCGCGAACAAAACCAACAAAGCGGGCTGCAAAACGTCGCAAACAGGCAACAAATGGCATGGCACCGAAATTGCGGAATGCGCTGCAGCCCACCCATTTTTCTGGAGTCCTCCATGCCGCTCAGCAGCCGAAATCCCGCCGCCAACCGTGCCGCCGCCAGCGTCTACCTCGACTACGCCGCCACCACCCCGGTGGACCACCGCGTGGCGAGCAAGATGATTCCCTACCTGACCGAGCTTTACGGCAACCCGGCGAGCCGCTCCCATGCCTTTGGCTGGGCCGCCGACGAGGCCGTGGAGTTGGCGCGCGAACAGGTGTGCGCGCTGGTCAACGCCGACCCGCGCGAGATCGTCTGGACCTCGGGTGCCACCGAATCGAACAACCTCGCCATCAAGGGTGCGGCGCATTTCAACCGCGCCAGGGGCAAACACCTGGTCACGCTGGCGACCGAACACAAGGCCGTGCTCGACAGCATGCGTGAGCTCGAGCGCGAAGGCTACGAGGTCACGGTGTTGCCGGTGCTGCCCAGCGGCCTGCTCGACCTCGCGGTGTTCGAGGCTGCGCTGCGGCCCGACACCGTGCTGGCCTCGGTGATGATGGTCAACAACGAGACCGGCGTGATCCAGGACATCGCCGCGCTCGGCGCCCTGTGCCGCGCCAAAGGCGTCATCTTCCATGTGGACGCCGCCCAGGCCGCCGGCAAGGTGGTGATCGATCTGGACATGTTGCCGGTCGATCTGATGTCGCTGTCGGCACACAAAATCTACGGCCCCAAGGGCATCGGCGCGCTGT
>WOZN01000407.1 GCA_011620245.1 Acidovorax sp. | reverse complement strand
GGCAGGCGCATCCAACCGCCGTTTCTAGGATTATTTCCGTGTCGCAAACTGGCTCGATCTGGCTCATCATCGTGGCCGCGTTCATCGCGGCCAATCTGCCGTTTCTCAACCACAGGCTGATGGTGGTTGGTCCGTTGGCCAAGTCAAAGAAATCCCTTCTGATGCGGCTGGTGGAACTGGTGGTTTTTTATTTCCTGGTGGGGGGCATGGCTCTCTTGCTGGAGCGGCGAGCCGGGCAGATTGCCCCACAGGGCTGGGAGTTCTATGCCGTCACGGGCACCTTGTTTCTCACGCTGGCTTTTCCGGGTTTTGTGTACCGATATCTGCTGCATCGCCACGGTTGACGTGGTTTCAGAAAGGCGTCTTCATGAAGGTGCTTGACCTGCATTGCCCGCAGGGCCATGTATTTGAGGGGTGGTTCGCCTCGGAAGACGATTTTCAGAGGCAGTTGCGCGATTCACTCGTGCAATGCCCCATATGTGCGGACCCCCATATTTCCAAAAGACTGAGCGCGCCAAGGCTGAACCTGGGCGCCCGGCAGACCATTGCAGAGCCTGCTGCCCGGGTTGCGGATATGCCTGCTGCAGACAGCCCTGCCGAAATATCTGGTCGGAACCTGCAGGCGGCTTGGTTGTCGCTGGCGCGCAAGGTCTTGGCCCATGCAGAAGACGTGGGCCCACAGTTTGCTCAGGAAGCCAGGCGCATCCACCATGGCGAGGCCGAGGAGCGGGCCATACGCGGTCAGGCTTCGCCCGAAGAGACCATGCAGTTGCTCGATGAGGGCATTGCAGTGCTGCCCCTGCTGTTGCCCGAACTGGCCAAAGAAACCTTGCAGTAAGAACGTGTTCACGGTCTAAGGCGCTGGCCTCACTTTCACGTTAACGTGCTGGTCATTCGGCATGAGGCCGGTCATGCCGTGAATTGCAATGCTGCCAGGCGGGCATAGACACCGCCCTGGGTGAGCAGCCAGGCATGGGTTCCCTGCTCAACAATGCGTCCGTTTTCCAGCACCACGATCCGGTCTGCGTTTTGTACTGTGGCCAGGCGATGCGCAATGACCAGGGTGGTCCTCTTGCCGGTGTGGCGCTGCATGGCCATCTCCAGCGCAGCCTGCACCATGCGCTCGCTTTCCGCATCGAGTGCGCTGGTGGCTTCGTCCAGCAGCAGCAAGGGTGGATTTTTCAGCATCGCGCGTGCAATCGAGATGCGTTGGCGCTGTCCGCCAGAAAGGCGAACGCCCCGCTCTCCCAGAAAGGTCGAATACCCCTCGGGCAGCGCCTCAATGAAGTCGTGGGCAAAGGCCGCCCGGGCTGCGGCGATCACTTCGTCCGTCGAGGCATCGGGGCGGCCATACCGGATATTGTCAAAGGCCGAAGCCGAGAAAATGACCGCGTCCTGGGGCACGGTGCCAATGTTCGCGCGCAATTCGTTGAGCCTCAGTTGCCGGATGTCCACGCCGTTGACTGCAATGCGCCCGTGTGAGGCTTCGCCCGGACGCTGGTCGATGTCGTAGAAGCGCTGCAGCAACTGGAAAACGGTGGTCTTTCCCGCACCGCTGGCGCCCACCAGGGCAACCGTTTCACCCGGCTCGAGGTGGAGCGTGAAGCCCTGCAAGGCCGGATGATCGGGCCGCGAAGGGTAGTGAAAATTCACTGTTTCAAAATCCACACTCAGGCCCCGATCTCCTGTTGGTAGCGGCTGAGGCTGCAGAGGCTCTGTGATGGGGGATTTGCTTGCGAGCAGTTCCATCAGCCGCTCCGTGGCGCCTGCGGCGCGCAGCAGGTCGCCATAGACCTCTCCCAGCACCGCCACTGCGCCGGCCAGCATGATGACATACACCACGGTCTGCCCCAGATGGCCCGCCGTCATATGCCCCTCCAGCACTGCCTGCGTGCCCCGGTACAGGCCCCACAGCAGCAGACCGGCATTGGCAATGATGATGAATGCCACGAGGAAAGCGCGTGCCCGTGTGCGGCGCACGGCGGTCTGAAAGGCGTTTTCGGTGGCCTTGGCGAAACGCACGGATTCCCGCGCTTGGGCCGTGTAGCTTTGCACCACCGGAATGGCATTCAGCACCTCGGCCGCGATGGCGCTGGAGTCGGCCACGCGGTCCTGGCTGTCCCGCGAGAGGCGCCGCACGCGCCGTCCAATCCACATGCCGGGCAAAACCACCAGCACCAACATCAGGAGCACAATGGACATCACGTACGGATTGGTCCACACCAGCATCACCAGCGCGCCTGCTCCCATGACCGCATTGCGCAGCCCCATGGACAGTGATGAGCCCACCACCGTCTGCACCAGGGTGGTGTCCGCCGTCAGTCGTGACAGAACCTCGCCGGTCTGCGTGGTTTCAAAGAACTGCGGGCTTTGCCCAAGCACATGGCTATACACTGCATTGCGCAAGTCAGCGGTCACCCGCTCTCCCAGCCAGCTCACCATGTAAAAACGAGCGGCTGAAAAAATGCCGAGGGCAATGGCGACGGCAAACAGCGCCTGAAAATGCCCGCGCAATGCCATCGCCTGGCTGCCGTGATCGGACGCCATCAGACCGCCATCGATCAGGTTGCGCAACGCCAGGGGAAACGCCAATGTGGCAGCAGCGGCCAGCACCAGAAAGACCAGCGACAAGGCAATGCGGGCGCGGTAGGGCCTGAGAAAAGGAAGCAAGCCGGCCAGCGAGCGGGGAGCGCCCCGCGCGGGCCGGGGGGAGTTTTTTGTCATCAAGGCAGTGTAGTCTGCACTGAACTGCATGGCACCGTGGGCCCGCGCGCATTTCATCTTGCGGTGAGCAATGGCGCTGCGAGAAAGGAATCGCTCTTGGATCACGAACAGTTTTTGCGTAGGCATTTATACATAGGCATTTGCCCCAGTACCCGCGCCCCCGTGCCGGGATTTACGATGCAATGCAACATAACGCACCCACCGAGACCTTGCGGCAAGGCTCTTTCCTCAGCATTCCCATGGAGCGATCTAGGCGCAATGAGCGACGTCATTCTTGAAACCCAAAACCTGACCAAAGAGTTCAAGGGCTTCACCGCGGTCAGCAACGTGAGCCTGTCGGTGCGCCGCGGCTCCATTCACGCCCTGATCGGGCCCAATGGCGCCGGCAAGACCACCTGCTTCAACTTGCTGACCAAGTTTCTGGAACCGACCTCGGGGTCGATCCGTTTCAACGGCCAGGACATCACGCGCGAGAAGCCCGCTGAGATTGCACGCCGCGGCGTGATCCGCTCGTTCCAGATCTCGGCGGTGTTTCCGCACCTGACGCTGCTGGAGAACGTGCGCATCGGGCTGCAGCGCAAGCTGGGCACGGCCTTTCATTTCTGGCGCAGCGAGCGCAGCCTGCACCAGCTCGATGCCCGGGCCATGGAGCTGCTCACCGAAGTGGGCCTGGAAGACCTGGCAGACGAGCTCACGGTGAATCTGCCCTATGGCCGCAAGCGCGCCCTGGAAATCGCCACCACGCTGGCCATGGAGCCTGAGCTCATGCTGCTCGACGAGCCCACGC
>WOZN01000010.1 GCA_011620245.1 Acidovorax sp. | reverse complement strand
ATAGATTTCATGCGGCTTGCCAAGGGATACAAAGCGGTCAACTGCCGTTTTTAGGGTCATGGGTAAGAAGCCGTCGTCGTCTTCTGATTTCTCTGAAACCAGGAACAAGGGGGGTCTGGCGTGATCGCCGCGGCGGCGCCGATGGCAGCGCGAAGGCCGCCCGGCTAAAATCAGGGGCTCCGGGCGCCGCCCCGCCCGCCCTGCCGCAAGGCAGGGCCCGCTCCATCTGCCGCAGGTTCGCCCCAGACCTGCCTCACCACATTCTGGAACCGTAGTGTCCTTCGCCTCTGAAACCCGGCGCCGCCGTACCTTTGCCATCATTTCCCACCCCGACGCGGGCAAGACCACGCTGACCGAAAAGCTGCTGCTGTTCTCGGGCGCGATCCAGATCGCCGGCGCCGTCAAGGGCCGCAAGGCCAGCCGCCATGCCACTTCCGACTGGATGGAAATCGAAAAGCAGCGCGGCATCTCGGTGGCCAGCTCGGTCATGCAGATGCTGTACCGCGACCATGTCATCAACCTGCTCGATACGCCCGGCCACAAGGATTTTTCAGAAGACACCTACCGCGTGCTCACCGCCGTCGATTCAGCACTGATGGTGATCGACGCCGCCAACGGCGTGGAAGCGCAAACCCGCCGCCTGATTGAAGTGTGCCGCCAGCGCGACACCCCCATCATCACCTTCGTCAACAAGATGGACCGCGAGGTGCGCGACCCGCTGGACATCCTGGACGAAGTGGAGCGCGAGCTCGGCATGCCCTGCTGCCCCATTACCTGGCCCGTGGGCCAGGGCAAGAGCTTTGGCGGCATCATCAACCTGCGCACGCAGACCATGACGGTGTTCACCCCCGGCAGCGACCGCGGCCCCAAAGACTTTGAAATGGTGCCGCTGGCCGAGGCCGACCGGCTGCGCGCGCGCTTTGGCCAGGCGTTTGACGATGCGCTCGAGAGCATGGAGCTGGCCGTCGGCGCCTCGGCCGCGTGGAACCACGCCGACTTTCTGGCCGGCAAGCTCACGCCCGTTTTCTTTGGCTCGGGCGTGAACAACTTCGGGGTCATGGAAGTGCTCGATGCGGTGGTGGACATGTCGCCCCCGCCCGGCCCGCGCACCAGCACCTTGCAGGTGAACAAGCAGCCCGTCGTCAAGACCATCCAGCCCGAGGACGAAGGCTTCTCGGGCGTGGTGTTCAAGGTGCAGGCCAACATGGACGCCAACCACCGCGACCGCATCGCCTTTGTGCGTGTGGCCTCGGGCAAATACACACCGGGCATGAAGCTCAAGGTGCAGCGCACCGGCAAGGAGCTGCGCCCCACCAGCGTGGTGACCTTCATGAGCCAGCGCCGCGAGGCGGTGGAAGAAGCCTACGCGGGCGACATCATCGGTTTCACCACGCACGGCGGCGTGCAGCTGGGCGACACCATCACCGACGGCGCCGATCTTCAGTTCACCGGCCTGCCCTTCTTCGCGCCCGAGCTGTTCATGACGGTGATTTTGAAGAACCCGCTGCGCACCAAGCAGTTGCAGCAGGGCCTGGCGCAGCTGGGCGAGGAAGGCGCCATCCAGGTCTTCCGCCCCGACGCGGGCGGCCCCATGCTGCTGGGCGCCGTGGGCCAGCTGCAGTTTGAAGTGGTGCAGCACCGCCTGAAGGCCGAATACGACGCCGATGTGCGCCTGGAAGGCTGCCAGTACACAGGCGCGCGCTGGATCACCGCCGACAGCCCGGCCGACCTGCGCGCCTTCACCGACGCCTACCCCATGCGCCTGTCGCACGATGCGGCCAATGCGCTGGCCTACCTGTGCACCAGCCCGTATGACGTGCGGCTGGCGCAGGAGCGGTTTCCGAAGATTCATTTCCATCCGCTGCGCGAGCATGCGGGGTTGGCGCTGGACAGCAACCACTGACCGCACCGCGGCCATGGCGGCATTCCTGCGCCCCCTGAGCGAATGGCCGGCGCCGGGCCAGTTGCTGGGCATCCTCACCGACATCGACGACACCCTGACCCCCGACGGCGCCATCACGCCCGATGCGCTGCAGGCCCTGGCTGCGCTGAAGGCCTGCGGTCTGCACGTGATTCCCATCACCGGCCGCCCCGTGGGCTGGAGCGAGCCGTTTGCCGCGACCTGGCCGGTGGATTCCATCGTGGCGGAAAACGGTGCCGTGGCGTTGCGGCGCAGGGCAGAGATTTTTGATCAAATTGGGCTCTGGCCCAATCAGGACAAGCGCGAGCAGCTATCAAAAATATACCAGCAGGACCCTGCCACGCGCGCGGTGCTGGCAGGTGCATAGCGCTCTCACCCACAAGGTGAACGCCATCGAAGCCATCCAGCGTTGATTTCATGCGGCTTGGCAATGGAAGCAAAGCGGTCAACTGCCGTTTCTGTTGAAAGCACCGACCTGCGGTCGCCCATGCGGCAGCAGGCGCGCGCTGCGCTCAGTACCGCTGGGGAACGTACATTTCCTCGGGCACCGGCTGGCGGAAATATTCGGGGTTGCGCACCCGCTGCGGCAACACCACCGGGGCGTGCGGCACCTCGTGGTAGGGCAGTTGCTCGAGCAGGTGCGCAATGCAGTTCAGTCGCGCCTTTTTCTTGTCCACCGCCTGCACCACCCACCATGGGGCTTCGGGGATATGGGTGCGCTCCAGCATGATTTCCTTGGCCTTGGTGTAGGCCTCCCAGCGCACGCGGCTTTCCAGGTCCATGGGGCTGAGCTTCCACTGCTTGAGCGGGTCGTAAATGCGGCCCAGAAAGCGCAGATGCTGCTCGTCATCGGTGATGGAAAACCAGTATTTGATCAGCGTGATGCCCGAGCGCACCAGCATCTTCTCGAACTCGGGCACGGTGCGAAAGAACTCTTCGTACTCGTCGTCGGTGCAAAAGCCCATGACACGCTCTACACCGGCGCGGTTGTACCAGCTGCGGTCGAACAGCACCATCTCTCCGGCTGCGGGCAGGTGCGCCGCGTAGCGCTGAAAGTACCACTGCGTGCGCTCGCGGTCGTTGGGTGCGGGCAGCGCAGCCACGCGCACCACGCGCGGGTTCAGTCGCTGGGTGATGCGCTTGATGACGCCGCCTTTGCCGGCGGCATCGCGCCCCTCGAACAAGATCACCACCTTCTTGCGCGTGTGCTGCACCCAGTCCTGGAGCTTGACCAGCTCGCCCTGCAAGCGAAACAGCTCTTTGAAATAGGCTTGGCGCTCCGCGCGGTCGATGACGTTGCGGCCCTCCAGCTCGTCGATGTTGCGGTCTTCCAGCTCAAGCTCGATTTCCTCGTCATAGCTGTCCACCAGATCGCTGGCGATGCGCCGCATCAGGTCGTCATGGTCATTCAGTGAACTGGGCAGCGTCATGGGAATTGGACTTCTGAAAAGAGCAGGCCATGCTGCCCACGACATATGACATCAACATGACACCAGCATGACCCCCCGCTACATGCCTCAGCCCATTGATTCGCCCTATTTGACTGGAAGCCCTTTGATGCCCCTCTGATTTACTTCAGTGCCTTGAAGCGCA
>WOZN01000073.1 GCA_011620245.1 Acidovorax sp. | reverse complement strand
CCCCGTCACACCGTCACCCCGCCACATGGCATTCGCGGCGCAGCAAGGCCAGCGCGTCATGCATCTGGTAGTCCATGTCGCTGGCCAGCGTTTTGCCCGTTTCCTGCACAAAGCTGTTCCACATGCTGATGTAGTCGGCCTGGTAGGCGCCCGGCGCATGGCTGCGGATGAACTCGGTGGCCCGCTCGGGCTGCAGGCCGCTCTTGCGGATCTTGCGCACGAGACTGGCGGCGGCTTTTTCAGTCAGCAGGGTCTTCTTGGGTGCCCCCGCGGCCAGGCACAGAAACAAGGTGAGCAGCGAATGCTCGTCTTCGTTGCCCTGGGTGGTTTTGGTCCATGTCTTGCTAGCGGGCTGGGGGGGCTCGCCGCCCTCTTGCAGCGCATCCAGGCTGCGGTGGTAATGGTCCACCTCGGCCAGCGGGTCGTCCAGCAAAAAGTAGCGGGCGCGGAAAGCACCGGTTGGGCGCAGCAGGTTGCGCAGCGGGTTGGTGGCGTCCAGCAATTTGGGCAGGTCGGCCAGCACGGCAGCGCAATGGGCCTGCATCACCACGCGCAGGTCTGCGGGCACGCCGTCGGGCAGCCGCAGCTCGGTGGGCACCGCCAGTTTTTTCTTGCGCAGCGCCGTTACCAGTTTCTCCAGGGCCGCGGCATTGGGCCAGGCGCCCAGCTGCATGGCTTTGGGCGCCAGGGCCTGCATGAGCAGGCCGGTGCGGATGACGGCCTCGGCATCGGCGCCTGCGGCTTCCAGTTCATCGGTATCGAGGTCATATTGTTCGGCCAGCCACTGCGCGGCATGGATGGCGTGGGCAATCTGGCTGCGACGGGCCAGTTCGGCCTGGTAATCGGTGTAGCTGCGCAGCGACCACACCGCCAGCAGCGGCGTTTGGGCATCGGCGTAACCGCCCATGCCGAAGTTGCTGCTCTCGGGCATGGCGATCAGGCGCTTGAGCATGTCCGAGCCACCCTTGGAGCGCGACAGGAACGAATGGTCGCGCAGCGAGACGGCGGCCTTTGCCACATCGCCCCCTGTGGTGTCCAGCAAATACAGGCTGATGAGGTTGACCAGGCGGTCGCGGGCCTTTTCGAGCTCGGGCCGCAGGAACTCGCTGCCAAAATAGCGGGCGATCTGTACCATGCCCTTGGGGGCTTCGGCATTGATGGCCTGGAGCTTGGCGGCGTCGATGATGCCGTGCTGCACACCGTGGACCAGTGCTTTTTCAAAGAACGGGCGGGCGTCGTGCAGTTGCAGCGCGTTGGCGGGTGCAGCTGTGCTGGAGGCAGTCATTTCGGGCATGGCGGATAGGCTCACACCAACTTAAATGGCAGACTCTTCGTCAGACGTGCGAGCGGCTGGCGTGGCCTTGCCGCGATCGGTATCACTGGTCTCGAACTTGCCATCGTCTTCCTGCGCAGAATCGTCACCCTCTTCCAGGCCCATGTCATGGGCCCGCGCCTTGGCGCGCAGCACCAGCAGGGTTTCGATAAAGAGGTCGCGGCATTCATAGCGCAGCAGCCAGGCCAGCTGCATCCAGTCGCGGTCGGCCACTTCGTCCTGGCTGATGCGGGGCTGCACATAACCCGATGCCAGCAACTCGTCATCGCTCAAGGTGGGGCCGTAGTCTTCGGTGGCGTCGAAATTGCCGGCGCGGGCAAAGGCTTCGATGCGGCTCCACTTCTCGGCAAAGTAACTGGCCAGGGCCTCGCTGCCGCCTTCCAGGTCACCCATCGCCGTCAAAAACTCCACCGGGTCGGCATCGTCCCGAAAAATGACGGCATTGACCATGTTGCGCAGGTGCGTGTGGGTGAGGTCCTTATATTGCTTTTCCAGCACCATGGCGCGCGCGAACTGCTCGGGCGTGACCAGCAGGTTGACGACGGACGCCTTGGAGTCGTCGTACTCGCGCATCACGGCCAGCAGGTCTTTGGGTGCCAGCTGGTCCAGCACAACCATCAGGGCGTTGTCGCCTTCGGTGTCGGCCAGATCGGCCAGCGCCGATTCGGCGCCCACGATATCGCCGGCGGCAATCAGGCTGGTGGTTTTGGTGATGAGGGCCAGGTGGTTCATGGACGGAAAATCTCGGTTTTTGTCAGTCTTTGCGGTCAAAGCCGGCCTCGGCCAGCCAGTGGGAGCCGGCCTCGTCGCGGGTGCGGCTGTTGTGCGGGTCGGCGGCATCGTCGGCGCTCAGGGCGTTGTAGTCATCGTCGTGTTCGGCGGCCCCATCGTCGGAATCGTCATCGGAATCGTCGTCGGAATCCTGCCCGGCATCACCCTGCGCGGCCGCCGGGGCCAGGCGGGCATGCTGGTGCAGATATTCCAGCCCCGCAGCCACGACCATGAAGGCCGGCCCGCCGGGCTCGCGCAATATGGTTTGAGCCAGGCTGGCGGCCCAGGGTTCCAGCGAGACGGCATCCGCCAACATGCCCCAGTCGGGCAGGCTGTCGGCTCCCTGGCCCAGCAATTGCTCCATCACCGAAGGCTTGGCAAAACGGAAGCCCTGGTGAAAGACCACCGCCACCATCTCCGGGGCCAGTTCCATCATCTTCACGAGAAAACCGATTTCAGAGCGCTTTTCTGCCAGCCGCTTGCGCAGCACATCCTTGCCCTCCGAGTCCGAAACCAGGTCATCGAGCTCGGCCTGGTAGGCCGAACGCAGGTCATAAAAGTAAGGGGAAAGTTTCACGAAGGAAAAATGCTCTTGAAATAGGTTTGCCAGATCTCTTGCGCGGTCTGCAGCGGGTCGTCCAGCAGGTTGCGGCGGCGGTTGTCATCGTAGGCCTTGCGGGCGTCTTCGTCCGACAGCACTTCATAAGCCTTTTGCACGGCCTGAAAGCGCTGCGCCGCGTCGGGCGCAGCGTTCCTGTCCGGGTGATAAAAAGAAGCTTTCTGGCGAAAGGCCTTCTTGATATCGGACAGCGATGCGTTGGCGCCCAGCCCGAGGGCTGCGTAATGGTCAGCGGTCATGGAATCGTTGTGGAGAAATGCGCAGCGCTGGCCGGGGGGACGGCCAGCCCCTGGGCGATCAGCTGCCCAGGCTCACATAGACGTTCTGCACGTCGTCGTTGGCGTCAATGGCGGCCAGAAAGCTTTCGACCTCTTCGAGCTGCTCCGCCGTCAGGTTGGCGGGGTTCACCGGGTTCTTGGGCTTGTAGCCCAGCTTGGCCGACAGCACGGTGAAGCCCTGCGCCGGCAATGCGCGGCTGACCAGGTCCAGGTCGGTCGGGTCGGTCCAGAAGGTGGTGGTGCCCTCTTCGTCGCCGGCCTCAAAGTCTTGCGCGCCAGCTTCGATGGCGGCGAGTTCGGGGTCGGCACCGGGGGTGGTGGGCTCGGCCTCGATCATGCCCACATGGTTGAAGTCCCATGCCACCGAGCCCGAGGTGCCCAGCTGCCCCTTGCGGAACAGCACGCGCATCTCGGGCGCGGTGCGGTTGACGTTGTCGGTCAGGCATTCGACCATCACCGCCACCTGGTGGGGGGCAAAGCCCTCGTAGATCACACGCTCGAATTGCACGGCCTC
>WOZN01000075.1 GCA_011620245.1 Acidovorax sp. | reverse complement strand
CCCTGGGTCTCGGTGTAGTCGAAGTCCATGTTTTGTTTCAGCCTAAAAACGGCAGGTGCATAGCGCTCTCACCCAAAAGGTGAACGCCATCGGAGCCATCAACGATAGATTTCATGCGGCTTGTCAAGGGATACAAAGCGGTCAACTGCCGTTTTTAGGTTCAGTGGTATCAGCGATGAGCGTCGGCAACAGGCGCCGGCAGACTACATCCGGAACACGCCGAAATGCGTCTCGCGCGCTGGCACACGGCCCGCCAGCTCCAGCAGCAAAGCCATGGTGTCGCGTGTTTCCAGCGGGTCAATCACCATGTCGCACCACAAGTTGGAGGCGTAGTTGTAGGGGCTGGAAAAGCGCTCGAACTGCTCGCGTATCGGTTGCTTGAATTGCTCGCGTTCTTCGTCGCTCCAGCTTGTGCCCTCGCGCCGGTGGATGTTCTCGCGCACCAGGCCCAACGTGGTGGCGGCCTGCTCGGGGCCCATCAGCGCGGCGCGGCCGGTAGGCCACATCATCATCACGTTGGGCTTGAACGGGCGCCCGCACATCGCCAGGTAGGCCGCCGCGTACGAGCCGCCGGTGATCAGCGTGTAGCGCGGCACGTTGGCCGAGGCCATGGCCGTCATGAACTTGGCGCCGTGCTTGGAAATGCCCTGCTGCTCCACCGCTTTGCCGACCATGAAGCCCGACACATCGGCCATGAACAGCAGCGGAATGTCGCGCTGGCAGCACAATTCGATGAAGTGCGCGCCCTTGAGCGCGCTCTCGGAGAAGATCACGCCGTTGTTGGCCAGAATGCCGATCTGGAAACCCTTGATGCGGGCGAAGCCGCAGATCATGGTGTCGCCGTACAGGGGTTTGAACTCCTGCAGGTCGCTGTCGTCGATCAGCCGCAGCAGCACTTCGCGGTTGTCGGTCGGATGCCGGTTGTCGGCGCTGACGATGCCGTAAATCTCGCGCGGGTCATGGCGCGGCGGCAGTGGCGCAACCATGTCCCAGCGCTGCCTGGCCACGGTGCCGAGGTTGGCCACGATGTCGCGCACGATGGCAATGGCGTGGCCGTCGTTCTCGGCCAGGTGGTCAGTGACGCCGCTGATGCGGCTGTGCATCTCGCCGCCGCCCAGGGTTTCAATGTCAACCTCTTCCTTGGTGGCGGCGTACACCAGTTCGGGCCCGGCGAGGAACATCGCACCCTGGTTGCGCACGATCACCGCCTCGTCGCATAGCGCCGGGAGATAGGCGCCGCCGGCGGTAGATGGCCCGTGCACGGTCGCAATCTGGGTGATGCCCTCGGCCGACATGCGGATCTGGTTGTAGAAAATGGAGCCGAACTGGCCGTCGTCGGGGAAAATATGCGCCTGCTCCGGCAGGTTGGCGCCGCCCGACTGGACCATGGTGATGCACGGCAGCCGGTGCTGCCAGGCGAACATCTGGGCCCGCACATGCTTTTTGGCGGTGATGCCGTAGTAGGTGCCGCCCTTGACCGTGGCATCGTGGATCATCAGCATGCAGGCGCGCCCGCACACCAGACCCACGCCGGTGATGATGCTGCCGCCCGGCGGCACGCCCTCGTACAGGCCGTCGCCGGCAAGCTGTCCGAACTCGAGGAAGGGCGAGCCGGGGTCGAGCACGGCAGCCAGGCGCTCGCGCGGCAGCAACTGCTTGCGCTTCTTGTGCAGCAGGCGCGCCTTTTCGGGGCCGCCGATCAGGGCACGCGCACGACGCTCATGCAAATCGGCAATGCGTGCCTCATAGGCTTCGCGGTTGCGCTGGAATTCGGGCGAGTTCGGCGCGGTGGTGGACGTCATCAAGCTCATGTAGGCAGCCCTTCAAGTGACTCGATATGGGTCGGAGATGACGGTGCATGGTGTTTGTCAGTGCCGAAAATAGTCAGCAAAGTCCTGGCGCACCTTGGTCTTCTGTACCTTGCCGGTCGCCGTCTTGGGCATCGCATCAATCACCAGAAGGGCCTTGGGGCATTTGAACGGGCTGAGTTTTTGCCGCAGCCTGGCCAGCACCTCGTCGGTGTCGATGGTTTCGCCGGGACGCAGCGTGACCACCGCCGTCACGGCCTCGCCCCAGCGCTCATGCGCCAGCCCCACCACAACCACTTCAGCGAGTTTGGGTTCGACCGCATACAGGGCTTTCTCGACCTCGATCGAAGCAATGTTCTCGCCCCCGGACTTGATGACGTCCTTGTAACGATCCTCGAACCACAGCATGCCATCGGCGTCGAAATGCCCCACATCACCCGAATGGAACCAGCCGTGCAGGAACGCCTCCTGGGTCGCCTTCTCGTCATGCAGGTACTCGGTCAGCAGTTGCGGGCTGCGATAGACGATCTCGCCCGATTGCCCCCAGGGCAGCAACTGGCCCTGATCGTCCATGATGCCAATCTGCACATTGATCGACGGCATGCCGATGGCGCCCGCGTGCGACAGCTGGTGCTCGGGGCGAAAGCAGGTCGAGGCCGGGCTCATCTCGGTCTGGCCAAACAACAGCGAAAGCTCGCAGCCAAACACGTCCATGAGACGGCGCAGGTCGTCGTCGGGCATGGGCGCCATGGCATAGACGGCGCGCCGCAGGCTGGACACCGTGCGCGGACGCTGCTGTTGCTCCTCCAGCATCGCGCGGTACATCATCGGCAGGCCGAAAGTCACCGTGATCTGCTCGGCGTCGATCAGATCGAGCAGGTTTTTTGCATCGAACGCTTCGAGGATGTAGAGCGTGGCGCTCGATGCAATGGTGGGCGTGCAAAAGCCATTGAGCTGCGCGGTGTGAAACATCGGCATCATGGCCGCGACCCGGTCACTGGCCTTCATTTCGAGGTCAATGACAACGCCCAGGGTTTCAAGATAGATTGCCAGATGGTTGCCGACCACGCCCTTCGGTGCCGAGGTCGTGCCGCTGGTATAGAGGTAGGACAGCGCCGCCCGGTCGTCCACCAGCATTTCCGGCTCGCTGGCAGGCTGGCCGGCCCCGAGTTGCTGCAGCGACAGCGACTCGATGCGCTGCGGCAGACCCGCGTCCGCCGGCACCGGGCCTTCGATCGCAATCACCTCACGCACACCGGGCAACTCGCCCAGCACCAGCGCCAGCTCGCCCAGCCAGCGCTGCTGCGCCACCACGCCGCGCACCTGCGCATGGCCAAGCACATAGCTGAGTTCGCCCTGGCGCCAGAACAGGTTGAGCGGCGTGCAGACCACGCCAATCTTGGCGCAAGCGTAGTAGGTGACGAGAAACTCGATGCAGTTGCCCGACATCAGGCCGAGCGCATCGCCGGGGCGGTAACCCAGCGCAAGAAGACCGTGGGCCGAGCGGTTCACCCATTCGTTCAATTCCCGGTAACTCAGGCGGCGCGACCCTTCGACCAGGGCGGTGCGGCCCGGCGTGCGGGCGGCGCTGCGTGTCAGCATGTCGCCGACATTGACGCGCCGCATCAGGTTTTCCTGCAAGGCCATCGCGGACATGGCATCTGTCTTGTGCATAGACTGTTCTTTCGTGGTGATGATTGCGGGAAG
>WOZN01000152.1 GCA_011620245.1 Acidovorax sp. | reverse complement strand
TCAACTGCCCTGCACACTTCCCGTTTTGAAGGAAGCATGACGTGAAGGTAGTCATTCTGGCCGGCGGGCTTGGCATCAGACTTGCCGAAGAAACCTCGGTACGTCCAAAGCCAATGGTAGAAATCGGCGGCAAGCCCGTGCTGTGGCACATCATGAAGACTTATTCCGCCCATGGCCTGAACGACTTCATCATCTGCCTGGGTTACAAGGGTTATTTGATCAAGGAATACTTCGCCAACTACTTCCTGCACTCGTCGGATGTCACGTTCGATCTGGCCGCCAATCGGATGGAAGTCCATCAAAAGGAGGTCGAACCGTGGCGCGTTACCCTGGTGAATACCGGGGAACACACCAGCACCGGCGGTCGGCTTTTGCGGGTGCGGGACTATACCGACGGGGACGATTTCTGCTTTACCTACGGCGACGGGTTGAGCGACGTGGACGTCGGCCGGTTGATCGCCTTTCACCGCGCGCAGGGCAAGCTGGCAACCGTTACCGCCGTACAGCCCCCGGGTCGCTTTGGCATGCTGGGAATGGACGGGACCAGCATCACCTCTTTTCTGGAAAAGCCCGTCGGCGATGGGGCTTGGATCAATGGCGGTTACTTTGTGCTTTCGCCGGGTGTTTTCGAATACATCGTCGGCGACGACACAGTGTGGGAGCAGGACCCGCTGGAACGATTGGCCGGGGATCAGCAACTCGCCGGGTTTCTGCACGATGGTTTCTGGCATCCCATGGATACCCTGCGCGACAAGACCTTGCTTGAATCCTTATGGCAGACCGGACAGGCGCCGTGGAAAATCTGGTGACAAACCCGTCTTTTTGGCGCGGCCGACGGGTGCTGATCACCGGGCATACCGGCTTCAAGGGCGGATGGTTGGCGTTGTGGTTGAAAAAGCTTGGGGCGTCAGTCAGCGGATACGCCTTGCCAGCCCCGACGGACCCGAGCCTGTTCGAGCTGGCGCGGGTCGGCAGCGGCGTCGACAGCAACATCGGTGATGTACGCGACGCGGCCAAGCTGACGGACACGGTGCGCCACGCCCGACCGGAAGTCGTTTTTCATCTGGCTGCCCAGCCGCTGGTGCGCGCTGGCTATGCGGACCCGGCCGGCACCTACGCCACCAACGTGATGGGCACGGTCAACCTGCTGGAGGCCGTGCGCAGCGCCGGTGGCGTGCGGGCCGTGGTCAACGTGACCTCCGACAAGTGCTACGAGAACCGCGAATGGCCCTGGGGCTATCGCGAAAATGAGCCGCTGGGCGGTTTCGACCCCTACAGCAGCAGCAAGGCCTGCGCGGAGCTGGTCACGCAAAGCTGGCGCAGCGCCTTTTTTGCGCCCGAGCAGCACGCCGGGCACGGCACCGCGCTGGCCACCGCCCGCGCCGGCAACGTGATCGGCGGCGGGGACTGGGGCGCAGACCGCCTGATCCCGGACTTCGTGCGCGCCATCAGCAACAACACCCCGTTACAGATCCGCAACCCCGACGCCGTGCGCCCCTGGCAGCATGTGCTCGACCCGCTGGCCGGCTATCTGCGCCTGGCCGAGCGGCTTTACCAACACGGCCCCGACGTCGGTGAGGCCTGGAACTTCGGACCCGCCACCGAAGATGCCCGCCCCGTGCGCTGGGTGCTGGAGCAAATTCAGCGTGCCTGGCCGGACGCCGCCCATTGGGAGATCGACTCACGACCCCAGCCGCACGAGGCAGCCCTGCTCAAGCTCGATTGCAGCAAGGCACGGGCGCGGCTGGGCTGGGCGCCGCGCCTGCCCTTGCCCCTGGCCCTGGATTGGACCGTCGAGTGGTACAAAGCCTGGCGCGATGGGGCCGACATGACGGCCGTGTGTATGGATCAGATTGATCGTTACGAGGCATTGGCGGCGCCATGAAATCCCATGCCTGCCGGTTCTGCGGCGCTGTCCTGCAGCACAGCTTTTGCGACCTTGGCGTCAGCCCCCTATCCAATGCCTTTGTCAGGCCGGAGCACCTGGACCGCCCGGAGCCGTTTTATCCCCTGCATGCCTACGTGTGCGACCAGTGCTGGCTGGTGCAGTTGCCGGAGCACCAGACCCCCACACATATCTTTGCGGACGACTACGCCTACTTTTCGTCCTACTCCGAAAGCTGGCTGGCCCATGCGCGGGCCTACACCGACTCGATGATCGCCCGCTTCGGCTACGACGCCCACTCGCAGGTGGTGGAAGTGGCCAGCAACGACGGCTACCTGCTCCAGTATTTTCAGGCGCGCGGTGTCCCCGTCATGGGCATCGAACCGGCTGCCAACTGCGCCCGCGTGGCGCAGGAAAAGGGCATCCCGACCCAGGTCGAATTCTTTGGCGTCGATACGGCGAAAAAGCTGGTCGCACAGGGCACCCGCGCCGACCTGCTGCTGGGCAACAACGTGCTCGCCCACGTGCCGGACATCAACGACTTCGTCGCCGGCCTCGCCGTGCTGCTCACGCCGGAGGGTGTGGTGACGATGGAGTTCCCGCACCTGCTCGAACTGATCCGCCACAACCAGTTCGACACCATCTACCACGAGCATTACTCGTACCTGTCGCTGCTCACGGTGGAGCAGGTTTTCGCCCGCCACGGGCTGACCGTGTTCGACGCGCAGCAACTCACCACCCACGGCGGCTCATTGCGCATCTTTGCGCGCCATGCGGCGGATGCGTCCAAGCCGGTTTGCGCCGCGGTCGCGGCCGTGCGGGCGCAGGAAAAAGACGCCGGCCTCGACGCCTTGGCGCCGTACGCCGCGTTTGCCGGGCGAGTGACCGAAACCCGCTTGCAGCTTCTGGAATTCCTCATTGCCGCAAAACGCGCCGGCAAACGGGTCTGGGGCTACGGCGCACCCGCCAAGGGCAACACCCTGCTCAATTACTGCGGCGTCCGCACCGATCTGCTGCAGGCGACCGTGGACCGCAGCCCGCACAAGCAGGGCCAATTCCTGCCCGGCACGCGCATCCCCGTCCATGCGCCGGAACGGCTTGTGCAGGAACGGCCCGACTATCTGCTGATCCTGCCCTGGAACCTCAAGGACGAAATCACCGCCCAGATGGCGCACATCCGCGACTGGGGCGGCCGCTTTGTGGTGCCGATTCCCGACGTGCAGGTGCTGGAATGAAGTTCACACCCACGCCGCTGCCGGGCGTGTACCTCATCGAACCCGAACCGATCCAGGACGAGCGCGGTTTCTTCGCCCGCACCTTCTGCGCCCAGGAATTTGCCCGCCACGGCCTGAATCCGCATCTGGCCCAGTGCAGCATTTCCTACAACGCCCGTGCCGGCACACTGCGCGGCATGCACTGGCAGGCAGAACCCCACGCGGAAGCCAAACTGATCCGCTGCACGCAGGGCGCGATCTACGACGTGGCGCTGGATTTGCGGCCCTACTCGCCAATGTTCAAGCGCTGGTTCGCTACCGAACTCAGTGCCAAAAACCACCGCTCGTTCTACATCCCGGAAGGCTGTGCGCACGGCTTTCAGACCCTGACCGATGACTGCGAGGTCTGTTATCAGATTTC
>WOZN01000238.1 GCA_011620245.1 Acidovorax sp. | reverse complement strand
GGGTACGGCAGTCTGTGCACCAGATAGAGAATGTTGCCCATGGCGGTCATGCGTTGGTGGCACTCAGCCAAGGTTGCGCACAATTTTGGGCCCCAGCCAATTGGCCAGTCCGATGGGCATGCGCTTCCATGTGGCGATCAGCAGGCGGTACTTGGCATTCGCGGGGTTGTTCTGCGGCACGCTGTCGCTCTTGTACAGCCGGTATTCATAGTGCAGCGGCGTTGGCTCAAAGCCCCAGTTCTTCTTGAACGCATATGAGCCTGTGCCTTGCTTGCTGCGTCCATAGTCGAACACCTTCAGGCCCCGTGCGCAGGCCAGGCGCATCAGCTCCCAGTACTTGAAGTCGTTGGCGGCCAGATCGCGTGCCGCCTCGTCGTCGCCGGCATAGTAGGGCAGCACCTCATCACGGAAATAGAAACTCAGCACGCTGCTGATGGCGCGCCCATCGGGCGCACAAATGGTGAGCACTTCGCAGTCCGGCCCGAAGACTCGGCACAGCCCTTTGAAATAGGCCTTGGGCAGGGCCGGCGTGCCATGGCGGTGCACGTTGTCGGCGTACAGCGCAAAGAAGCGGTCAACCGTGGTGTCGATATGGGAGGTGAGCCCGTTCTTGATGCCTTTGCGCACCATGGCGCGCTGCTTGCGCGGGATGGCGAGCATGTTGTCCTCTTCTTTCGGCGCAATCGGTTTGCGGAAAGTGACATAGAGGTCTTGCAACGGCCAGTCGGTGTGGCGGCGCTGCACATTGCGCAACTCCAGATGGTCCACATGGAGGCGCTGCGCCAGTTGCTCGGCCTCCTGCTCCAGCGCCACGGCAGCTTGCTCGTCCAGCGCGGCAACGCCTCCGTACACGGAAAAAGGCAGGCTGGTGAGGGCATTGCCGAACAGGCGGCTTTTGACATGCCCGAGCGGCAAGACTCCCCGGATGCTTCCACTGGCCTCGGCATAGAGAAAATAGGTGTCGTGGCGGAACACCTCGCGTATCAGCGCCTGCCAGCCTGCCCGGTGGAAAAACGTGGCTTGCGGACAGGCCAGCACAAAAGCGTCCCAGCGTGCTCCGTCGGCTGCGCTGTGCGCATCCAGCCGGCGAATGGTGAGCGTGGAGGCAACTTCAGACACAGGCCACCTCTTGCGTATGCGGGGAAAGAAAAATATGGTCCATGCGGCCCCAGTGAAAGTCCCGCAGCAGGTGCCCCAGCCGCTGTTCCATGCGACCGATGTTCACGTAATGCCTGAAGCGGGTCTTGAAACCGATGCCTTGCACGCGCGGCTGTCCGGCATCCATTTCCCAGGGATGAAAGTAAAAAACGGCTGGCGAGTTGTCTTGGCAATTGACCTGGCGCAGCATCCAGCGCGACAGCGCATAGGGAAGAAGCCGGAAATAGCCCCCGCCGCTGGACGGCAAGTTGCGGTTGAACATGCGCAGGGTGGTCGGTGGGACCTCGATCAATCCGTCGCGTACCTGGTGGGCAAACCGTGGTGCATCCGGCATGCCATAGTGGTCGTGCCGGATGGGGTAAATGCTGGAGCTGTAGCGGTAGCCGGCACGCTGCAGCGTGTCCAGCGCCCACAAATTGCCTGCGCCGATCGAAAAGCTGGGGGCACGGTAGCCCTGCACCCGCGCACCGGCGATGTCTTCCAGCAGGGCTTTGGCGCGGTGGATGTCATCAAAGAACGCCGCCTCCGACAAGTCACTCACCCGCTCATGGCCGTAGCCATGGCTGGCAAGCTCATGGCCACCGTCCACGATGCGGCGCACGAGCGCCGGATACCGCTCGGCAATCCAACCCAATGTAAAAAAGGTGGCTTGGGTGTTGTTCTCTTGCAGCAAGGCCAGGATGCGCTCGACGTTGCGCTCCACCCGGCATTCGCGCAAGTCCCAATCGCTGCGTTCAATGTAGGGAGCGAAAGCCGATACCTGAAAGTAGTCCTCGACGTCGATGGTCAGCGCGTTGGTGATGGAGGGCGTGCTGCGCATGGTAATGGGCTCCCGGTTCTAGCCGGCGGCGCTGTCAGAACGCGGGCGCCGGCTGGCGGCCACCAGCTTTTGCAGGTTCATCAGGATTTCCAGGGTCACGCGCTCCTGGCGTAACACGCTGCGTTCAATGCGCAGCAAACGTGCACTCAGTTGCTCGGCCGTCACGTGCGCCAGTTGCTGGGACATGCTGTCAGCCAGGGCGCCATCAATCTCCAACGCCCCCAACTCCAGGTCGCCCGCCTCGTCATGTGTGCCTCGCGCTGCCGCATGCAGCGGCATCTCCCAAACAGAGGTTGCCTTGGACGACACATGCATTTCAGATTGAACTTCGTGGATGATCTCGTTGACCAGTTCCAGGTCAATATGTGTCCGGTCCGTCAAAAACCCCTGCAACAGGATACGGTCGAACAAGGTGTTGACGCGCCGGGGAATTCCGCCCGTGTAGCGGTAGATGCAGTCAAATATTTCTGGATCGAAGGTGGGCTTTTCGCTGGCGCCAGCACATTTCAAGCGATGCAGGATGTACTCACGGGTTTCATCCGCCTCCAGAGGCCCCAGATGGCAGGTGGCAGTGACACGCTGGCGCAGTTGCAACATGCCGGGGCTTTGCAGGATTTCACGGAACTCGGGTTGGCCCACCAGAAAAGTCTGCAGCAGCGCATGCTGGCCGTTCTGGAAATTGGACAGCATGCGCAACTCTTCCACCGCCTGTGGCTGAAGGTTCTGCGCTTCATCCACGATAAGCAGGCAACGCTTTCCGTGCAGCGTCTGGGTAATAAAGAAAGCTTCGAGTGCCAGCAACAGATCGCCTTTGGAGACACCATGCACACGCACGCCAAAAGCAGCACCCACCAGGCGCAGCGTATCTTCGGCACCCAGCTGGGTACTCACCAGATGGGCTGCCACCACCGCCTCCGGGTCCAGACTGTCGATCAGGCCGCGGACAATCGTGGTCTTGCCCGCCCCCACCTCGCCCGTGATCACGATGAAGCCTTCGCAACACATCACACCGTATTCGAGGTACGCGCGTGCGCGCTGGTGCTGCGAGCTGCTGAAATAGAAGCCAGGATCGGGATTGAGTTGAAAGGGTTTGCTGCTCAACCCATAAAACGCTTCGTACATGGCTCAGAACCTGTGTGTGATGATACCGACGATGGCCGATTCGCTGTAGGGACTGGCGGGGCCATCAGACAGCACGCGGCGTATCTGAATGCCTGCGCTGGTACGGCGGGCCAACAGGGTATTCCAGCCCACCAGGAGCGAACGCACCCGGGTTTCCAGCCCCGGCAAATTGCCTTCGCTGCGCTGCTCGCCCCAATTCGCATGGATCGAAGAATTCGGCGTAAGACGATGGGCAAGCCACAGGCTCCACCCACGCTGGCGAATGCGGGAGTTGGTGTCAAAATCATCGCCCAGTTGGAGCGCACCGCGGAGTGAGCGGCTGTCAGAACGCGAAACGGCCAGCGTCGCGGTACTGCGCTGGCCCAACAGCGCCAGCGACAGTTGCTGCATCCGTTTCAAGGTGCTCGATGACCGGAGGAAATCCTGAAACACCTGGACGTTGGCGGGTAGCCCCAGGCGTTCAATTTCTGCCAGAACGAGTTGTGTGCGGCGGATGGGGTCCGGTTCGATCTGGGTGTAAAAGCCGTCGAACAGGTCAAACAGAGAGCCCAGCGACGCCGACTGTGCGCCCAGCCCGTTGGAGATGGCCTTGACATCGGTGTAGCGCCAGACGGTGCGCCCGGTGCGGTGCTCGATGGCTGCGTTGTGGGACCCGCCAAAATAACGGTTCTCTCGCTCAAACGACAGATGGGTGCGCTCCGATGGCTGCCACGCAGCACCGAAACCTGTAATGCTGTGCGACTCGCGTGTCGGCGAAAGCTGGTTGGTGGATTCGGTTCCGCCAATCCCCGTGAGGACCATTTGCGGCGTCACCGCAAAATTCACCCGCGCACGCAGCGTGGTGGTTTCGATACTCCGACCAGGGGAATAATCAGCGACCTGGTCGCTGGCATCCACGGACCAACCCAAAACCCGCCCGCTTTCCTGGCTGCCCAGATGCAAGAGCCAGTCTTGCGTGGTGACATCCGAGCGGCTTTCCGTCTTGGTGCGGGTGTCTTGCACACTGTAGCGTGCCTCATAGTCGACCACGGCACCCAAACGACCTCGCAGGTACGGCGAAAAACGGAAACTTGAAGTCTGCGAAGTGTTGGGATTGGCGGGTGAGCCATCCACCGGTGCGCCAAAAGCCGATATGGGCTGCGAAGCGACGACGGCGTTCACATCGATAAAGGCCCACTGCTCAATCGCTTCGACGACAGCGCTGGCATTCAGGCTGTGCCGAATCTGATTGAACTCTGACTCCCGCGCGTAATAAGTGTCGTGCAGCGAGTAGTCGGCAAAACCTTTGATCCGGGCCGTATTGCTGATCAGCCGAAACCCTGGGATCACCTCTGTCACCTGGTCACTGACACTGGCGGCATCGAGCCGTGCATTGCTGGTGATGGTGTGCTGCACTGAAATACGCGGCTCGAATACCAGGCTGGGTTGACGCGATGGAGCCTGCGCATCTTCCGGTTGTGCGGTGGCGGTGGCGGGTACAAGCACCGGTGCGGTTGCCAACACGAGAGAAACCCAGCGAACCCGGGAAGGACTTGCGGAGTAACGATACGGTCGGTTCACGCGAGCGCTCATTTTTTCGTCACACCGCGGCAGTGGCTCTGCCGGGCTCGCCAACCGACGGCTCGTAGCCATACCCATACCCATAGCCGTAAGCGCCCAAACCACGGCTGCGCGCCTGGTTGAGCACCATCAGTCGGATGGGGCAGAATTCGATCATGGACAGGGCATGCTGAACTTGGGACTGGAGCGTTTTCTCCGCCTGGACCACGATAACGACCTGGCCCATGTGGCTGGCCAGTACCCGCGCCTCCGTGGTGAGCAGCAATGGCGGTGAATCAAAAATGATGATGCGATCGCTGTAGCGCTTGCCCATCTCATTGAGTAGAACGGCCATGGCATCGCTGGCCAGCAATTCCGTCGCACGCGGGCTCGGCAGGCCCGTTGGCAACAGCGTGAAATTGTCTATGTTGGTGCGCAACAGTACATCGGACACCTCGATCTTGTCGTCCAGCAACAAGTCCAGCAAGCCAGGTGCTGGCGGCAGGCCCAGTGTTTTCATGATGGACTGGCGCGCGACATCGGCATCCACCAGCATCACCGTGTGGTTCATCTCCATGGCCAGACTCATGGCGAGGTTGATGGCCGTGAAGGTCTTGCCCTCACCGGGCAACGCGCTGGTGACCATGATGAGATTGCCATTGGCCACCACCGAGGCGCCTTTGCCCGTTGCATTTTCCAGCAATGGCCGCTTGATGACACGGAACTGATCCGTCGTGGCGGAACGCGGCGCATTGGGGGTGACAAAGCCTGCCGCAGCCAATGCCGTCAAATCGATGTGCACGCTTTTGGAACCTGCCGGAGGCGTTGGCACAGCCCGTTGCGCATTGAGGCCAGCATCTACTGTGGTCGAGGCCGCTGGTGCGGGCTGCTGCAGGGGGCCGGGGGCAGTCATCTCTGCAGGCTGCGCTACGTTGCCAGGCATGGGTGCACCTGCCTTGCGCAGCTGTTCTAGCCGCTGGGCCGCTTTTTCAATGGAACTTGTCATGATGGCATGTCACCCCAGAAGACCGGATCGATAGGACAGCGCGAACATTCCACCCGCATAGAGCAAAACGAGCGCAAGCAAGGCCGCGATGAAGCGCTTGAAGCTTCTCGACTCACGACGACGGAAAGCGTCATTGGGAACCAGCTCCACCACCCCCAGCAACGGCAGCTGGGTCAACTGGCGCAAGGCGGCACCATCAAAGAACACCGGCCTGATCTGGCTCATGACAAACGCTATTCCAAGCCCTGCACCCAAGGCCAGCAGCAAGGTGACTGGCACCAGCAGCACCCGGTTGGGAGCAACCGGATTGGGCGCCACGCGCGGCGGATCGATGACTCGGAATTCGGCCACATTGGACGTGTTTTCCAGCCGCCCCGACATCATGGCCGATTCACGGCGCGACACCAGATCGGCATAGTTTTTCTGATGGATCTGATAGTCCCGGTTGAGCTGCGCCAACTCCGCCTCCAGCTGCGGGGCCACCTTGAGTTGTTCCTGGATACGGTTGGCACGCGACTCGTATTCGACGACGCGCGCGCGCAGCGACGCCACCTGAACTTCGGCAGCAGAATAAGCGCGGCTGAGCTCCACCACGGCCGGATTGGCTCCCACTGCAGGTGAAGCAGGATCGGCCAGTGCTTTGCGCCGCAACTCCTCCATTTCGCGGCGCTTTTGCGCTTCAAGCTCCCCAATCAATTTGCGCGTGTTGACCACATCGGGGTGCTCGTCGGTATAGCGCTGCAGCAGCGTATCAAGATTGCGCTTTTGCTCAAGAAGACGCGCATCCAGCTCAGGCGTCTGTATGCCGGCTGCAGAGCCGATGAGAGACTGACCCGTTTGCGTGCGCAGCATCTCCAACTGGCGAGCCGCCGCCGCCCGGGCACTTTCAGCCTCGCGCAGCTCCAGCCTGGCCTGACTGAGAAGGTTGCCGATTTCTGCTGCCCGCCCTGCCGAATCCAGGCCGCTCTGGGATTGCAGTTCGATGTTGCGCAATTTGAATGCCTTGAGGCGGCCTTCGGCCTCTGTCAACTTGGCCTCGTAGATCTTGATCTGCTCATCGAGGAAGCGGCGCGCACTGTCCGAATCCTGGCGCGTGGCGCCCAGACTGGACTCGACAAAGATGGTCAGCAATGCCTGTACGACACGCTGCGCCCTGTCGGGGCTCTGGTCGCGATAGGACAATGTATAGAGATTGTCGCGCCCAGTGGTCTGGATGCTGATGGCCTTGGTTACGCCATCGACGACCGCATCTTTTTCGGCCTTGGAATGCGTGCCCAGATCCAGATCGACGGTGCGGACCAGACGCTCCACCGTAGGCCGGCTGAGCAGCGTGCGGCTGAGCATGGCCACCTGCTGCTCGACGTTCGGTTGCACGGCAATGCCGGTCATGAGGGGCCGCAGGATGGACTGTGTATCCACAAACACGCGCGCCGATGCCTGGTAGTGATCGGGCATCATGAGCACCACAACCACGCCCACGGCAGCAACCAGCCAAGTGACCAGCATGGCCAGACGGCGATAGATCCACATGCCGCGAACGGTCGTGGTGATCTGGCTTAGCAACTCGTCCATTCATTCCCCCCTTTTACAAGTCAAGTCCGCAGGGCGCCTGTCGGCCACCAATCCTTGCGCAGGCAAGTCAGAACCACCCTTGGGGGATGATGAGGATATCGCCGGGAAGCACTTCCACATTGGCGTCAATATCGCCGCGCTTGATCAGATCATTCAGGCGCACGGTGTAACGCTTGTTGCCATCGGCAGTGCGCACGAGCGTCGCGCTGTTGCCATCGGCAAAATCGGTCAAGCCACCTACGGCGATCATCACATCAAGGACCGTCATTTTTTGCTTGTAGGGCAGGAACTGCGGTTTCGCCGCTTCACCCACCACGCGGATCTGTTCACTGTAGGGGCCGACGAAGCTGGTCACGATCACGGTGACAACCGGGTCCCGCACGTATTTACCCAGCTCTTTTTCCACATCCCGGGCGATCTGCGCCGAGGTTTTACCTTGCGCCACAAGCCCATCCACCAGTGGCGTGGAGACTTGACCATCCGGACGCACCGGCACGACCTGCGACAGCTCGGGGTTGCGCCAGACGATGATGTTGAGCGTATCGCCAGGCCCCACGATGTAGTTGTAATCCGGGGTGGACGCCTGGGTCGGCGCAGCTGGATGATCCCCTCCCCACATACCCGCACAGCCAACCACGCCCGTCGTCAATGCGGCCATCGCCAGAACACGAACCATTGAACCCAGTATCCTCGAAACGTATTTCTGCATGGCGCAACTCCTTACATCGTTTGCACGACTGTAGCCAATAGAGCCCAGTCTCGCTGCAGCATACCCTGACGAATCTCGCGCGTAAATGCATTTATGGCAACGCGAAAGCGACAGATCGTGGCAACTCCATGTTCATGCAAACGTTCCATCCAGACAAGCAACCCGCATCCCCCCTTGCGGACCTCTCCTGGACGCACCACATCGCGCCCATTGGCACCAAGGATCAAACGCAGCCGTAGTACGCGCGGTACCAGCGCACGAAATTCCCGATGCCTTCAGTCAGCGGCGTGGACGGCGCAAACCCCACCCAGTCCTGCAGCGCCTGGGTGCTGGCATAGGTGGCCGGCACATCCCCCGGCTGCATGGGAAGCAGCTGCTTGATGGCCTTTTTGCCCAGCGCGTTTTCAATGCAGCCGATGAAATCGAGCAGTTGCACGGGCTCGCTGTTACCGATGTTGAACACCCGGTAAGGGGCTGCGCCCGCGCGTTCCGGCGTGGCTGGCCGATCCAGCACGCGCAGCACGCCCTCGGTGATGTCGTCGATGTAGGTGAAGTCGCGCCGCATGTCACCATGGTTGAAAACCGAAATCGGCTCGCCGGCCAGGATGGCACGGGTGAAGAGGTGGTAGGCCATGTCGGGCCGCCCCCAGGGGCCGTAGACCGTGAAAAAGCGCAACCCGGTGGTGGGAAATCCGTAAAGGTGGCTGTAGGTATGGGCCATGAGCTCGTTGGCCTTCTTGGTGGCGGCATACAGGCTCACGGGGTGATCGACCGCATCCGTTTCAGCAAATGGCATCTTGGTGTTGCCGCCATAGACGCTGGAGCTGGAGGCATACACCAGGTGCGCGACACCCTGGGCACGGCAGCCTTCCAGGACATGGCCAAAACCTGTCAGGTTGGAGTCCAGATAGGCATGGGGATGGGTAATGCTGTAGCGCACGCCGGCCTGGGCGGCAAGATGGATGACGCTGTCGAAACGTTCGGCGGCAAAGAGTTCGGCCATGCCCGTGCGGTCGGCCAGGTCAAGCTGCACGAAACGAAAGCCCGGCGCCCCTTCAAGCCGCCGCAGCCTGGCCCGCTTGAGCGCCGGGTCATAGTAGTCATTGAGGTTGTCCATGCCCAGAACCCGGTCGCCGCGCTGCAGCAGGCGCCCGGCCACATGGCTGCCAATGAAACCGGCGGCACCGGTCAGAAGAATATGTTGGGGCTTTCGCTCTGTTGTCATGAAAGATGGTTCCTGCGCGCCGGGCCAGCGCGGAAATCAGCGCCCATACAGGTCTTCAAAACGCACGATGTCGTCCTCACCCAGATAAGCGCCGGACTGGACCTCGATCATCTCCAGGCCCACCTGGCCGGGGTTTTCCAGGCGGTGCGTCACTCCCAGAGGGATATAGGTGGACTGGTTCTCGGACAACAGGAATATTTCATCGCCCTTGGTCACGCGGGCGGTGCCACGCACGACGATCCAGTGTTCGGCACGGTGGTGGTGCATCTGCAGCGACAGCTTGCCGCCCGGCTTGACCATGATGCGCTTGACCTGGAAACGCTCGCCCCCGTCAACGCCGTCATACCAGCCCCAGGGCCGGTAAACCTTGCGGTGCAGCAAGCCCTCGGTGTGGCCATCGCGTTTGAGGCGATCGACGATTTTTTTCACATCCTGGGTATGGCGCTGATCGGCCACCAGCACCGCGTCGGGCGTCTCCACAACCACCAGCCCCTGCACGCCCACGCAAGCCAGCAGGCGCCCGGATGACAGCGCCAGGGTATTGCAGCTGTCCTGCATCAGCGTGCGCCCCTGCACCACGTTGCCATCGTCATCCTTGGGCAGGATTTTCCAGAGCGCATCCCAGGCCCCCACATCAGACCAGCCCGCCGACAAGGGCAGCACCACGCCCGCAGGCAGCCCGGCCACGGCCTGCGGGCCGGCCAAACGCTCCATCACGGCATAGTCGATGGAGTCGCTCGGGCAGGCGCCAAATGCCGCAGCATCCACACGCAGAAACGACAGGTCGGATGCGCCACTTTTCCAGGCCGCTTCACAGGCCGCCAGGATGTCGGGGCGGCACAACGCCAGCGCTTTCAGCCAGACCGAGGCCCGCAGCACAAACAGCCCGCTGTTCCAGAGGTAATCGCCCGCTTGCAGGTAGCCTTCGGCGGTGGCGAGATCGGGTTTTTCAACAAAACGGGTGATGCCGCGCGCACCGTCTTCGTTCAGCGTGGCGCCGGCCTGGATGTAGCCGTAGCCCGTCTCGGGCCGATCCGGGGTGATACCGAAAGTGACGATGGCACCCTCCTGCGCCAGCCGGGCAGCATGGCGCACGCCTTGCTGGAATACCGCGGGCTGGGTAATGACGTGATCGGCGGGCATGACCAGCAGCACCGGGTCGCCCCCGTCGGACTGCGCAGCCAGTGCCGCGAGCGTCAGTGCCGGGGCGGTGTTGCGGCCCACCGGCTCCAGCACGATACGGCCTGTCTTGCCGATCAGGCGCAATTGCTCTGCCACCACGAAGCGGTATTCCTCGTTGCACACCACCAGCGGTGGCGCGCTGTCGGCATCGGTCACCCCGTCAAACCGACGCAGCGTCGCCTGCAGCAGCGAGTCCTCGCCCATGAGCGCGAGCAATTGTTTGGGGTATTTTTCCCGCGACAGCGGCCACAGGCGTGTGCCCGAACCGCCCGACAACACCACCGGCTGGATCAACATGGTTTTCTTGCCTCCCGTTTGTCTGCAGACATGGATACCACCCTGGATCAACCCGGCGCTGCTGGATGGCCTGCGCTTTACACCGCAAGGCATACTGCGCAGCCATCTTATTGCATCAGGACTTGCGCAAACAAGGATGCCACAGCGGTACATGCCTTTGTGGCGGCGGCTTGCCTGGGCCTGTTTTGCGCAGGTCATGTGCATATGCTGCGTGAATCACGCTGCGAAATTGCCATGGAACCGGCAAGCACAGCACACCCATCCGCAGTTTGCGGCCCCGCCCTACAATCGCGCCCTCATCCACCGATGTGGCGATACTCCGGAAAATGAGCCTGTTTTCTGTTCTCTTCGTCTGCATGGGCAACCTCTGCCGCAGCCCCATGGCCCATGGCGTGTTTCGCCAGCGCGTGGCACGCGCCGGGCTGACCGACCAGGTGCGCATCGATTCAGCCGGCACCCACAGCGCCCACAAGGGCGAGCCGCCCGACCCGCGCGCGCAGGCCCAGGCCAGGCTGCGCGGCTATGCGCTGGCAGATCTGAGGTCGCGCCAGATCACCGATGGCGATTTCCACCGCTTCGATCTGCTGCTGGCCATGGACCATGACAACCTGGCGGAACTGCGCCGCCGGTGCCCCCCGGGGCAGCAATATCGCTTGCGGCGCATGACAGAGTTCTGCCTGCGCAACAGCAGCCCCGTGGTGCCCGACCCCTACTATGGCAACGCACAGGGCTTCGAGCATGTGCTGGACCTGCTCGAAGATGCCTGCGACGGGCTGCTGGCGCATGTGCAGCAGCAACTGAACCCGGCTCCTTGCAACTGAACCCGGCTCCTTGAACCCTGCGGCGAAGCGCCCTGGCGCGATCAGGCCAGCTGCGCGCGCAGGGTGTCGATCACAGCTTTGTAATCGGGCTTGCCGAAGATGGCACTCCCCGCGACAAAGGTGTCCGCACCCGCATCGGCGACGCGGCGGATATTGTCGGTCTTGATGCCGCCATCCACTTCCAGGCGGATGTCCTTGCCGCAGGCGTCGATGCGCTTGCGCACCGCTTCGATCTTGCGCAGCGCCGAGTCGATGAAGCTCTGGCCGCCAAAGCCGGGGTTGACGCTCATGATCAGGATGAGATCGATGTCGTCAATCACCCAGTCGAGCACATCCAGCGGCTCGGCCGGGTTGAACACCAGGCCGGGCCTGGCGCCCTTGCTGCGAATGGCCTGGATGCTGCGGTGCACATGGCCCGAGGCGTCGGGGTGAAAGCTGATGAAGTCGGCACCCGCATCGGCAAACGCTGCGGCCAGGGCATCCACGGGCTGGATCATCAGGTGCACGTCCACCGGCACCGCCATACCGGCGGCCGTCCTGGCATGCGGCTTGAGCGCCTGGCAGACCATGGGGCCAAAGGTGAGATTGGGCACGTAATGGTTGTCCATCACGTCAAAGTGAATCCAGTCGGCACCGGCGGCGATGACGTTGCGCAGTTCTTCGCCCAGGCGGGCAAAGTCGGCAGAGAGGATCGAAGGGGCAATGCGAAAAGGTCGGCTCATGGCGCGATTGTCGCAGTTACCATTTGCGCATGTCCAAGTACCAGTTTGATGTAGACGTACAGCCAGAGTACCTGCCGGAGCAGTCCTCGCCAGACTCCGGCGTCTTCCGCTTTGCCTACACCGTCACCATCACGAATGCGGGCGAAGCGCCCGCACAACTGATCTCGCGCCACTGGATCATCAGTGATGCCAGCGGCCACACCGAAGAGGTCAAGGGGCTGGGCGTGGTGGGCCAGCAGCCTTTGCTCAAGCCCGGTCAATCGTTCCAGTACACCAGCGGATGCGGCCTGCGCACCGCCAGCGGCACCATGCATGGCACCTTCCATTGCGTGGCGGTTGATGGTGAGCCGTTCAGCTGCCCGATACCCCTGTTTGTGCTGGAGGCGACCTACCCCGGCGCCTCAGGTCACCCGTTGAATGGAAGGGTGCTGCATTGAAGCGGCCGGCGCCCGACCTGGCGAGCCTGCTGGCGGCCCTCGATCCGCAGGCCGGGCTGGCACAGCGCCATGTGTGGCTGATCGACCTGCTGGACTGGGTGCGTGGCGCGCGCGACTCCGTTGCGGGCGCCTCGACGCGCGTACAGCTGCTTCTGGATGCGGTCGAGGCGCGCCCGGATGTGCAGCTCAAGCTGCAAGCCTGGTGGGCCGCCCTGCTGGACTCCGTGGACATCACCACGCTGCTGGCCGATTTCGGCTTCGCCAGGGGCACGGCGCTGCTCAACGAGGCGGCAGAGCGGATACGCAACAAGCTGCTGCCGCGCAGCCCGGAAACCATCGACGCCTCGGAACTGTTCTTGCTGGCCCTGCCCAGCGCCTTTGATGCACAGTGGCTTTACGCACTGGACGAAGCCACCATGAATCGGCTGTCGGCCCTGCTGACGCCGCAAAGCACGCAAGGCGCATCCCGCTGGCAGCATGCCCTGCTCGACGCCATCACCTACTGCGCAGGGCAGATCCTCTCGACCGGCTTTGCGCCCGGGATGCGCCTGCGCATGAGTGAATCGGCCCGCGAGGCGCAGCCCTTTCACGCGCTGATCCGCGATGTGGAAAGCCTGCGGGTGGAAGTGCTGCACGCACTGCGCACGCCCGACCGCCTGCTGGAGGCGGCCCAGCGACTGCGCGAGCGCCTAGAAGCCTGCCGCGCCGCTGCGGCCACCGTGTACACCCATTTCGAGGACAACGGCATTTCCGTGGACCTGGTGTTTCGGCTGCGCCAGTTGCGTGCCCGCATCCTGCGGGTGCGGGAGCTGCTCGACTGCCTGCTGTCCCCCCAGCCCGCCGCCACCGCGGCCCGCCTGCTGGCGCACCTGGTGGAGGTGGGGCAGGAGCGGCGCAGCCTGCGGGCGCTGCTGGCATCCAACTCGTCGCTGCTGGCCGCCAAGGTGGCCGAGCGCAGCGCCGAAACGGGCGAACACTACATCACGCGCACGGCGGCCGAATACCGCTCCATGGTGAAAAATGCCGCCGGCGGCGGTGCCGTGATGGCCATCACCACGCTGGTCAAGTTTGGGCTGTATGCGCTGGCGTTCTCGGCGTTCTGGGGCGGCTTCTGGGCGGGCGTGAACTATGCGGTGAGCTTTGTGCTGGTGCAGTTGCTGCATTTCACCGTGGCCACCAAGCAGCCGGCCATGACGGCGCCGGCCATGGCGGCCAAGCTCAAGGAACTGGGCTCGGGCGAGGCCATCGAGTCCTTTGTGGACGAGGTGACCCACCTGGTGCGCTCGCAGGTGGCGGCCGTGCTGGGCAATGTGCTGGTGGTGTACCCCCTGGTTCTGGGCCTGGCGCTGCTGATCGCCTGGGCAAAGGGCTCCCCCGCCATCAACGCACGCGAGGCCGGCCATGTGCTCGAATCCCTGCACCTGCTGGGGCCATCGCTGCTGTTTGCCGCTTTCACGGGCGTGCTGCTGTTCGCCTCCAGCATCATCGCGGGATGGACCGAAAACTGGTTTGTGCTGCACCGGCTGGACTCGGCCGTGCGCTACAACCCGCGCATCACCGCCCGGCTGGGCAAGGAGCGCGCTGCGCGCTGGGCAAGCTTCCTGCGCGAGAACCTGTCGGGCTTTGCGGCCAACATCTCGCTGGGCTTCATGCTCGGCCTCACCCCGGCATTTGCAGGGTTTTTCGGGCTGGGCCTGGATGTGCGCCATGTCACACTGTCCTCGGGCCAGTTGGGTGCAGCCACCGCTGCACTGGGCTGGGACATCGTTCACCAGAATGCGTTCTGGTGGGCCGTCGCCACCATTCCCCTGCTGGGCGCCCTCAATGTCAGTGTGAGCTTTTACCTGGCGTTTCGCCTGGCATTGCGTGCCCACAACGTGAGCGGTGTGGACCGTTCACGCATTTATGCAGCGATGCGGCGCCGCCTCTTCAAGGCACCGCTGAGCTTCTTCGTGCCTGAACGCCAGGCCGCCTGATTCGGGCGGCTTTTGGCCGGCGGAAACAGGGACGCTCCTGTCCTACAGGTGCCGCGCGTTTCCGCTTGTAAATTCAGGCAACTGCCGGGAAGGACCGCGGCGCCGGCTGGCGCCCTGCCGGCTCTTCCCTCCCACCGGGCGCTGCCCGTCTGATGGAGAGGATCCATGACATGAACGAAATCCTGAGCTTCTGGGCGCAGTGGCTGCGCCCTTCGGCCGGGTTGCCCACGGTGCAATGGTCGCTGCTGCTGGCGGTGGCTGCCATGGCGGGCTATCTGTGCCAGCGCCACACGGGCCTGCCCAAGGTGGTCGGCTACTCCCTGGTCGGCACCGCAGCTGGGCTGGCGGGCTTCAGCGGGGCGGTATGGCCGCTGCAGGGCATCGGGCTGTTTCTGCTGGAGCTGGGGGTTTCCATCGTGCTGTTCGAATGCGGCGGGCGCATTCCGCTGCGCTGGTTTCGCCACAACCCCATGGTGCTGGTGCAGAGCATTGCCGAATCGGCGCTGACCTACTTTGCCGTCTATTGGGTGCTGGTGTGGCTCAATGTGCCCACGCATGTGGCCGGCCCCTTGGCCCTGGTGGCGCTGGCGGCCTCGCCCGCCGTGCTGACCCGCGTGGTGGCCGACACCCGCGCGGCAGGCCCCGTGACCGAGCGCGCCATTGTGCTGTCCACCCTGTCCACCCTGTATGCGCTGACCCTGGGCAGCGCCCGCGCCGAGCAGATCAACCGCCAGAGCATCACGCTGCTCGACACGGTATATCCCGTGGTCGTGGTGCTGGGCGTGTCGATCATCGTGGCGGCAGTGCTGTCGCTGGTGCTGCGCATGGCCTTGCGCTTCATGAACCCCACCAGCGAAAACACCTCCATGCTGCTGCTGGCCCTGATCGCCGCAGCCACCGCCGTGGCCGCGCACATGGGCGGCTCTGCGCCCCTGGCGGCGCTGCTGGGCGGCATGCTGCTCAAGCAGCTCAACCCGCGCCCATGGGCCTGGCCGCGCCAGCTGGGCAACGCCTCGTCGCTGCTCACCATGCTGATGTTCGTGCTGGTGTCCACGGTGGCGGCGCAGGCCGACTGGAGCGGCCCCGTGGCCGGCGTGGTGCTGGCGCTGATCACCGTGCGCCTGGCGGCCAAGGCCGTGGGCGTGGGCCTGGGCAATGTGGGCAGCGGCGCGAGCTGGCGCCAGGCCCTGTGGGTGGGCTGCGCCATGACGCCCATGTCGTCCATCGCGCTGCTGATCGCATCGCAGTTCGTGGTGGCATCGCCCTCCACGGGCCATCTGATCGCCCGCGTGGCATTGCCGGCCATTTTGCTCATGGAATTGCTGGGTGCCGTGATCGCCACCGTGGCCATCTACCGTGCGGGCGAGAGTTCCAAACCCTGGGCCCCGCTCGCGCGCGGCGGCAATGGAGACAGCCGTGAGCCTTGAAGACTTCCACCATTCCGAACCGCTGACGCTGGGCGTCGAGCTGGAACTGCAACTGGTCAACACCCACGACTACGACCTGGCGCCCTACGCCGAAGACATGCTGCGCCTGATGCACAAGGTGCCGCTGCCCGGCAGCGTGGTGCCCGAGATGACGAACAGCATGATCGAGATCTCCACCGGCATCTGCCATTCGGCCAGCGAGGTGCTGGGGCAGCTCAGCCCCATCCGGGATGCGCTGGTCAAAAGCGCCGACAAGCTCAACATTGCCGTGGTGGGCGGCGGCACGCACCCGTTCCAGCAGTGGCATGAGCGGCGCATCTACGACAAGCCGCGCTTTCAGGAACTGTCGCAGCTGTATGGCTACCTCTCCAAGCAGTTCACCATCTTTGGCCAGCATGTGCATATTGGCTGCCCTGACGCCGACGCGGCCCTGCTCATGCTGCACCGCATGTCGCGCTACATCCCGCATTTCATCGCGCTGTCGGCGTCAAGCCCCTATGTGCAGGGGCAGGACACGGCGTTCGACTCGGCACGGCTCAATTCGGTGTTCGCGTTTCCACTGTCGGGCCGCGCGCCGTTTGCGCTGACCTGGGCCGATTTCACGGTCTATTTCAACAAGATGACGCGCACGGGCGTGGTCAAGAGCATGAAGGATTTTTACTGGGATATTCGCCCCAAGCCCGAGTTCGGCACCATCGAGATCCGCGTGTTCGACACGCCGCTGACCATCGAGCGGGCCGCCGCGCTGGCCGGCTTCGTGCAGTCGCTGGGCGCCTGGTTCCTGGCCGATCAGCCCTTCATGCCACAGGAAGACGACTACCTCGTCTATACCTACAACCGCTTCCAGGCCTGCCGCTTTGGCATGGACGCCGTGTATGTGGACCCCGCCACCGGCAGCCACATGCCCCTGCGCGACCATATCCGCATGACCATGGACCAGACCGCCAGTCATGCCGCCATGCAAGGCGCATCCAACGCCATGCACATGCTGCGCACCGAGACCGAAGCCGGCCAGAACGACGCCCGCTGGCTGCGCGAGCGCCAGCGCGAAGAACAGTTGCTGGCCGAAGTCAGCCGCCAGGCGGCGCAGCGGTTTAGGGGAGTGCAATGAGACACCCCCCTGAGCGGCTGCGCCGCTTCCCCCCTCTCTGCTTCGCTGCGCTCGCGGATGGGGGACGCCGCCAACGCGGCGGGGCGGCCCTTGCGCGGCGGCCCCCGCCCGGGGCGCGCCCGTTGCAAAGGCCGTGGGTTCATCTCCCTCCCCGGACTGCCCATGGGTGAATTTGATCTGATTGCACGCTACTTCACGCGGCCCGTGCACCGCGCTGCGCTGGGCGTGGGCGACGACT
>WOZN01000428.1 GCA_011620245.1 Acidovorax sp. | reverse complement strand
ACATGGGCATGTCCACGTTCACCGGCACATCGCGCCAGCCCAGCAGCACCTGGCCCTCGGCCTTGATGGCGCGTTCCATCTCCTGCTCGCAGGCCAGGCGTGAGGCATGCTCCTTGGGCAGGAAGATCATGCCCACGCCGTATTCGCCAGCGGGCGGCAGCGTCACGCCCAACTTGCCCATTTCTTCGCGGTACAGTGCATCGGGGATCTGGATCAGGATACCTGCGCCATCCCCCATCAGCGGGTCGGCACCCACGGCGCCACGGTGATCGATGTTTTCGAGAATCTTCAGCGCCTGCGTCACGATGTCGTGGCGCTTGATGCCCTTGATGTGGGCCACGAAGCCGACGCCGCAGGCGTCGTGCTCGTTACCCGATGAATACAAACCGTGTTGTTGCAAATGCTGGATTTCGGCAGCCTTGGTCATGGCGCACTCCTCATGTTTTCGCAGGGAATGCAAGATTAGTGCAATGCAACATCTTTACGCAAGCACAATAATTGGGGTCAGATTCCAATTAAACCCATCATGAATCAAAGCAATTTATATCAGGGACACATTAAAATTAATAGCATCCTGCATCCATGGATAAGCCATTTTGGCCCTATTTCATTGCAGTTTGATGCACCGCCGCAGGCCGCCCAGGCTTGGCTTTGGTGACTCGGCGCGGGGATTTTTTTTGTAACTCCGCCACAAAATCTGCATCTCCCAGCGCCCAGCCACGCAATGCCGCGTCCGTCAGCGCCACCTGCTCGGCACTGCCAATACCCGCCTGCACCAGCGCGGCATAGGCGGCCTCGCGCGCAAAAGGCGTGTTGCCCAGTGCCCAGTACAGCGCATGCGGCGTGACCAGCTTGTCGATGCGCTGACCCAGGTAATGCTGATGACTCGACCATGGCCAGGCACCCGGCTGCGCCACCAAGCCGGCTCGCACCGGGTTCAGGTCGATATAGACCATGCAGGCCAGCAGATAGCGCTCTGCCTGAATCAGTGTGGAGCGGTAGCGCCCCTCCCACAGCGTGCCGCTGCGGCCATGGCGCTGGTTGAAATAGCGCACATAACTGCGCCCCACGGCCTGCATCATCAGGGGCAGCGCCTCGGCTGTAGCCGGAGTGGCCAGCAGGTGAAAATGGTTGTCCATCAGCACATAGGCATGGATGGCAACGGCAAATTTCTGTGCATTTTCTGCCAGCAGCGCCAGCATGGTCGCGAAATCCTGCGGGTCCGCAAAAATCACCTGACGGTTGTTGCCGCGCTGGATGATGTGGTGCGGGTAACCGGCAAGCGTGAGACGTGGCAGGCGGGCCATGGCAGGCTCCCGAAAAAGTTCGATCGTGCCATTTTAATTGGAGTCTGACCCTCATTCCACACTACGTGGCCTATGGGCCGCTGGCAGCAGGCGCCACGCAAATCATATTTGAAGGCATCCCCACCTACCCCAATGCCGGGCGCTTCTGGCAGATGATCGAGCGCCACAAGTGCAGCATTTTTACACCGCGCCGACTGCCATCCGTGCGCTGATCAAGTCGGCCGAGTCCGATGCAAAAGTTCACCCTGATCACTCTGATCTGTCGAGCCTGCGCATCCTGGGCACGGTCGGCGAACCGATCAACCCCGAAGCCTGGATGTGGTACTACAAACACGTCGGCCGTGAGCGTTGCCCGATTGTGGACACCTTCTGGCAGATCGAGTCCGGCGGCACATGATCTCGCCGCTACCCGGTGCCACGCCACTGGTTCCAGGCAGCTGCACCTTGCCGCTGCCCGGCATCATGGCGGCCATCGTGGACGAAGCGGATCACGATGTGCCCAATGGATCGGGCGGCTTGTTGATCATCAAGCGCCCCTGGCCGTCGATGATCCGCACCATTTGGAACGACCCGGAGCGCTTCAAAAAAGGCTATTTCCCGGATGAGTTGGGCGGCACGGTTTATCTGGCAGGGGACGGCGCGGTGCGCAGTGTCGATCGTGGTTACTTCCGCATCACCGGCCGCATCGACGACGTGCTCAACGTTTCAGGTCACCGCATGGGCACGATGGAAATCGAGTCGGCGCTGGTTGCCAACACCGATCTGGTGGCCGAAGCTGCGGTGGTCGGGCGCCCGGACGATATGACCGGTGAGGCGATTTGTGCCTTTGTGGTGCTCAAGCGTCCGGTGCCCACCGGTGATGAAGCCAAGGCCATTGCCAAGGAACTGCGCGACTGGGTGGCCAAAGAAATTGGCCCGATTGCCAAACCCAAGGACATCCGCTTTGGCGAGAACCTGCCCAAGACCCGTTCCGGCAAGATCATGCGCCGCCTGCTGCGCTCACTGGCCAAGGGCGAGACCATCACCCAGGACACGTCCACGCTGGAAAATCCGGCGATTCTGGATCAGTTGGGGCAGACTTACTGAGGATAGCTTGGCACTATGTTATTTGTAGCTTCTTGCGCCCGTACTACGGGTGTTACAGGCTGAAATGGCATAAATTTGCCAGCTGATAAAAGCCCGCTTTGCGGGCTTTTATCTTGGCGGCGCTGGTGCCGTGTTGGGTCTGGATTGATGCTGTTGGTTCGAGCCTTGATTCGTTCCCCGGAAGGGTCAAAGCTGAGAACTGGATCGAATCGATTCAGTTGGCCTGAAGGATTCGGCTTGGCTGCAGCGCCCTCTCGGCCATTGCTTTGGAGATCAGGGGCTTGGACAACGTGGCCGCAATGCCGGCGTCGTGACAGCCGAGCGGGCCGCCAAAATGCAAACGGCGCCGCGCAAGCCCGCGACGCCGTTGGATGCACGAAGACCCGGAGGGTCAGACCTGACGCCGGCGGCGCGAGATGCCGAGTCCGGCGAGGCTGATGCCCAAGAGCGCCAGCGTCGCAGGCTCCGGCACTTTGTTGTCGTCGATCGGCACGTCGTTGATGGCCACGCCGGCGACCGCAAACGCACTCTGGTAGGCCGTGTCCAGCGCGTTCGTAACCCCGAACTTCAGCGAGTAGTCACCACCCACTGTGAACGTGTAATCCATCTCGATCCAGCCGGTGTAGCCACAACCCTGGCCAACGCCGCCATAGCAGGAACCTGAGGAGCTGTCAAGCGGCGAGAACGCCGGACCGCCGGCGATGATCGGCGTGGACGCTGGAATCAGCGAAACGCCTGCGCCGAGCCCTGGCAGCCCGAAGCCCGGCACGGTGTCGCCACTGGTGGTGGTGCGCGCGGTGAACAGGTAGGAGTCGAAGGTGCTGATGCCAGCGAACAGCGCAGCCCACGCATACTCTGTGAACTGCACTCCGTCCGATGTGATGTAGTTGAAGAAGAAGTTCAGCTTGTCGTTGGCGGCCACCGTGAAGGTCGGCGTTTGCACGGTGGTGCCGTTGGTCTCAATCCCGATCGCACCAGTAGGCAGCGTGCCGCCGCCCGTCGGAGCGCCATTGGTCGACATCCACTGGTAGGAACTGAAGCCAGGCGCCAGCGTCACCACGCCGTCGGCTGCCGTGAAGCTGCCGGCATTGCCGTTGGTAGTCCAGCCGGCTGGCAGCGGTGCCGCGTGCGCCACGCCGACACTCAACGCT
>WOZN01000159.1 GCA_011620245.1 Acidovorax sp. | reverse complement strand
GCGGGCACCGCTGGCGCCCAGCGGGTGGCCCAGCGCAATGGCGCCGCCCCAGGCGTTCACGCGGGCGTCGTCGTCTTTCAGGCCCAGGGCGCGCAGCACGGCCAGGCCCTGTGCGGCAAAGGCTTCGTTGAGTTCGATCACGTCCATATGGTCGATGGTCAGACCGGTTTGCGCCAGCACCTTCAGCGTGGCGGGCGTGGGGCCAAAGCCCATGATGCGCGGCGCCACGCCGGCCGTGGCCATGCCCACAACACGGGCGCGCGGGGTCAGGCCGTATTGGGCGGCGCTGGCTTCATTGGCCAGCAGCAGCGCGCAGGCGCCGTCGTTCACGCCCGAGGCGTTGCCGGCGGTGACGGTGCCGTCGGGGCGTACCACGCCCTTGAGCCTGGCCAGCGCTTCCAGGCTGGTCTTGCGCGGGTGTTCGTCGGTGTCAACAACGATGGCATCGCCCTTTTTCTGCGGGATGGTGACAGGGCAGATTTCACGGGCCAGGTGGCCCGCTTCGATGGCGGCCACGGCACGCAGCTGGCTGTTCATGGCCATCAGGTCTTGTGCCTCGCGCCCGATGCCGAAGTCGGTGGCCACGTTTTCGGCCGTTTCGGGCATCGAATCGATGCCGTACTGCGCCTTCATCAGCTTGTTGACAAAGCGCCAGCCTATGGTGGTGTCATACACCGCGTTGTTGCGCGAGAAGGCGCTTTCTGCCTTGGGCATCACGAACGGGGCGCGGCTCATGCTTTCCACGCCGCCGGCGATCATCAGGCCCGCTTCTCCGGCCTTGATGGCGCGCGCAGCGGTGCCAACGGCGTCCAGCCCCGAGCCGCACAGGCGGTTGATGGTCGCGCCCGGCACTTCAACCGGCAGGCCCGCCAGCAGGCTGGACATATGGGCCACGTTGCGGTTGTCTTCACCGGCCTGGTTGGCGCAGCCAAAGAGCACATCGGTCACGGCGGCCCAGTCCACGCCCGGGTTGCGCTCCATCAGCGCCTTGATCGGGATGGCGCCGAGGTCGTCGGTGCGCACGCTGGACAAGGCGCCGCCGTAGCGGCCGAAGGGGGTGCGGATGGCATCACAGATGAAGGCTTGGGTCATGGGTGTCTCCTGAGGTTTTGCGGGTTGGGGGAAATATTCAGGCCTGGATGGGCAGGCCGACAAGGCGTTCGAGTTCCGTGTGCTCCAGCCCTTCGACCTTGTCGATGAGCTGCAAGCCCTGCGGTGTGCAAGCCAGCGTGGCGAGGTCAGAGTAGATGCGCCTGACGCAGCCAATGGCGGTGAGCGGATAGGTGCACTGCGCCACCACCTTGCTGGCGCCCTGCCTGGTGAGCAAGTCCATCATCACCCAGGTCTGCTTGGCACCGATGGCCAGATCCATGGCACCGCCCACGGCGGGAATGGCGCCTGGTTCGCCCGTGCTCCAGTTGGCCAGGTCGCCCGTGGCCGAGACCTGGAAGGCACCGAGCACGCAGATGTCAAGATGGCCGCCGCGCATCATGGCAAAACTGTCGGCATGGTGAAAATACGCGCCGCCGGGCAGCAAGGTCACGGGCTGTTTGCCGGCGTTGATGAGGTCGTAGTCTTCGCTGCCGGCGGCCGGCGCCGGGCCCATGCCCAGGATGCCGTTCTCGCTTTGCAGGATGACTTCGCGGCCTGCGGGGATATGGTTGGCCACCAGGGTGGGCTGGCCAATACCCAGGTTGACATAGGCGCCGTCGTGGATGTCTTGCGCCACCCGTTGGGCCAGCTCTTCTTTACTACGTTTTTTATAGCTACTCACGCTTACTCCTTATGCGCTAGAGGCCAATTTCATGCAGAATTTCTGAAACCACCGGCCTGCGTGGCAACGCGGTCGATCTTCACAACATGGCTCACATAGATGCCCGGCGTGACGATGGCTTCGGGGTCGAGTGCGCCCAGTTCCACCACCTCGTGCACCGTGGCCACCGTGGTCTTGGCGGCGGTGGCCATCACCGGGCCGAAGTTGCGTGCCGACATGCGGTAGGTGAGGTTGCCCCAGCGGTCGCCCCTGTCGGCCTTGATGAGGGCCAAGTCACCATGAATGGGGTACTCGAGCACATAGTGCTTGCCGTTGATCTCGCGGGTTTCCTTGCCCTTGGCCAGCTCGGTGCCGTAGGCCGTGGGGCAGAAGAAGGCACCAATGCCGGCACCGGCGGCACGGATGCGCTCGGCCAGATTGCCCTGCGGCACCAGTTCAAGCTCCAGTTTGCCGCTGCGGTACAGCCCGTCAAACACGTAGCTGTCGGCCTGGCGCGGAAAGCTGCAGATGACCTTGCGCACCTGCCCGGCCTTGAGCAACGCCGCCACACCCTGCTCGGCATTGCCGGCGTTGTTGTTGACGATGGTCAGGTCGCGCGCGCCATGGGCCATCAGACCTTCGATCAGCTCGTCAGGAATGCCCGCCGTGCCAAAGCCGCCAATCAGCACGGTGGCGCCATCCTGCACACCCGAAATTGCCTGCGCCACCGAGTCCGCTATCTTGTTGATCATGGAATGTCTTCCGGGAAATATCAAAAAACGCCCCAATTGTTCGTATAATGAACAATTGTTCGTATAAAGAATTATATGCCGGGCATTCCCGGGCATTCCATGAACACCGATTCCCCTCCCACCAGCCCCAAACCGGGGGACAGCTATGTGCAGTCCTTCGCGCGCGGGCTGGAAGTGATCCGCTCGTTCAGCGCCATCGCGCCGCAGCAGACGCTGAGCGAGGTGGCCGCGCAGACGGGGCTGACCCGCGCGGGTGCCCGGCGCATCCTGCTCACGCTGCAGACGCTGGGCTATGTGGAGAGTGACGGCCGGCTGTTTCGCCTTACCCCGCGCATCCTGGATCTCGGCTTTGCCTACCTGTCGTCCATGCCCATCTGGGATCTGGCCGAGCCGGTGATGGAGGAACTGGTCGGGCAGGTGCGCGAATCGTGCTCGGCCTCGGTGCTCGATGGCACCGACATCGTCTATGTGCTGCGCGTGCCCACGCACAAGATCATGCGCACCAACCTGGGGGTGGGCTCGCGGCTGCCGGCCTCGTGCACCTCGTCGGGCCGCGTGCTGCTGGCCGCCCTGCCCGATGCCGAGTTGACGCAGCGCCTGCAAGCCTGCCCGCGCGTGCGCCACACCGCGCACACCATCACCGATGTACCCACGCTGCTGCAGCGCATCCGCCAGGTGCGCGCGCAGGGCTGGAGCCTGGTCAACCAGGAACTGGAAGAAGGCCTGATCTCCCTGGCCGC
Organism: Acidovorax sp.; assembly: GCA_011620245.1. Taxonomy (GTDB): domain Bacteria; phylum Pseudomonadota; class Gammaproteobacteria; order Burkholderiales; family Burkholderiaceae_C; genus Acidovorax. The sequence goes on along the minus strand of WOZN01000159.1, from coordinate 302 downwards.
ACCGCTGACCAATCGCGCCGGCCAGACCGTGGCCGCCATGAACATCAGCGGCCAGGCCAACCGCACCAGCGCCGAGGTGATGCAGGCCACCATGCTGCCCGCGCTGCTGCAGGCAGCCCAGACCATTTCACGCATGCTCGGCACCCAGCGCAAATAACCCTAGAAACAGCAGTTGACCGCTTTGCGTCCCTTGCCAGACCGCATGAAATCGACGCTTGATAACTTCGATGGCGCTCACCTCATGGGTAAGAGCGCTATGCACCTGCCAGCACCGCGCTCGGGGCGCCATGCGGCGTTGCTCC
>WOZN01000263.1 GCA_011620245.1 Acidovorax sp. | reverse complement strand
GGGAGTGTCAGGATTTCTGTGTGCAAGGCGGTTGAATGTTAGCTGAGGTTTAACGGTTGTTGGATTTCTGGTCTTTTTCAAACAGGCCCCTGCCAGGCCGCCGGAGGCACCCCCCGGTTGCGCATGTACTCATGCACTAACCCATCGGCGCTTGCTCCGATTTGGCAGTCTGGCGCTGGCCTCATGACAGGTTGGCCTCCTGGGTAAAACGCTCCTCGTAAAGAATGGCAAACTGAAGCATCGCCGCCTTCCAGTGGTTGGCTGCTCGTCCCCAGTCAGCAGTGATATTTCGCAGGGCCAGCCAGATCAACTTTGTCGCCGCATCGTCATTGGGGAAATGCCCCCGTGTCTTGAGAATCTTGCGCAGCCGGGCGTTCACGCTCTCAATGGCATTGGTGGTGTAGATCACCCGGCGCACCTCGGGCGGGAAGGCAAAGAAGGGAATCACCTTGTCCCAGACCCTGCGCCACGCGCCCACCACGGTGGGGAATTTCTTTGCCCATGGGCCGCTCTCAAATGCATCCAATTCGGCCAGTGCCGCCTCGGCGCTGGGGGCGGTGTAGATCGGCTTGATGGCTGCGGCCAGCGGCTTGCGATCTTTCCAATTTGCAAAGTCCAAGCTGTTGCGTATCAGGTGCACGATGCAGGTTTGCAGCGTTGTTTTGGGGTACACCACCTCCAGGGCTTCACCCATGCCTTTGAGGCCGTCTGTGACTGCAATGAGGACATCGTTGCAGCCGCGGGTCTTCATGTCATTGAAGACTTTCATCCAGAACTTGGCACCCTCGGTGTTCTCGATCCAGATGCCCAGGATGTCACGGGTGCCATCGGCCAAAACGCCTAAGGCCAGGTAGACTGCCTTGTTGCGTACCACACCGTTTTCTCGAATCTTGACGCGCAGGGCGTCAAAGAAGACTACCGGGTACATGGCTTCCAGGGGACGCGCCTGCCAGGCTGTGACCTCGCTCATGACGGCATCGGTGACGCTGCTGATGAGATCCGGGCTGACGTCAACGGCGTATATCTCGGCCAGAAATGCCTGTATCTCGCGCACCGTCATGCCTCGGGCGTACATGGCGATGATCTTGTCGTCAAAACCAGTGAAGCGGCGCTCGTGTTTGCCAATGAGCTGGGGCTCAAAGCTGCCAGCACGGTCACGGGGCACCTCAATGCGAACAGCACCACTGTCAGTAATGACGGTCTTGGCGCTGGTGCCGTTGCGGTGATTGGTGACCCCTTCAGGTTTGTCCTGTCCGGGGCCGTAGCCCAGGTGGTGGCTCATCTCCGCACCCATGGCGCGTTCGATGAAGGCCTTCTTGAAATTCTCAAAAATATCAGTGAATTGCTCTTTGGTTACCGGACCTGGGATGAGCTCTTCAAGCATTTGCTTGCTGAGTTGCGGCAGGGCCGCTTTGCCGCTCGCTGCGGCTGTCTTGGATTGGCGAGGCATGAAAACTCCTTTGGTGGAATGTTATGCCTTGCACACAAAATTTCTGACAGGCTCGCCCAGTGGGATCAGCTCCTCGCGTCGCAGCTTGTCGATCAGGCGCGCGTCCCCGGCGAGCACCACGCACAGCAGCGGCTGCGAGTCGAAGCAGGCGCTGCTCAGCAGACGCAGCTCGCACAGCGCGGCCGGGCTCATCTCCTGCGCCTCGTCGACCAGCAGCACCGCTCGACGACGCGTCGTCTCCAGGTGCGCGATCCAACGCTCGCACCCACCGTCACATCGGGCAGCCGGGCCAAGCGCTCGGCCAGCACGCGCAGCGCCACGCTTTTGCCGGTGCCAGGGTCGCCGTGGATCATGGCGAAGCCGCCCTCGCGGATCTGCGCGTGCTCGATGCGCCAGCAGAAGTTCTCCAGCTTCGGGGGCACGTAGATCGCCTCGGTGGACAGCTCCGGCGCGAAGGGGTCCCATTTCAGTTGCTCCACCGCGCTTCGCGCGACCCGCGACGCATGAAACTGGGGTCAAATGGCGCTGCGGCGTCCGGCAAAGAGGTCGGTTTGTACTTGGTGCCTCGAACCCGTATTTCAGTTGGACCCGCGGCCTCACGAGCACCCCGTACTGTCGCCTGGGGCTTCGCACCCCTGAGCACGCACTTCAGACTTCGATGACGTGGGCCGCACGCCGGTGTGGCCGCAATTCGCAGGCAACTACGGAGGCGATCATGGATGTCATCTACCCGCGTTGTGCCGGACTGGACGTGCACAAGCAGACCGTCGTGGCGTGCGTGCGCATCGTCGGCGATAGCCCCTTGCTGCAGGAGGTTCGCACCTTTGCCACCACCACCTCGGGACTTTTGGCCCTGAGCGATTGGCTGGGCTCCTTCGGCGTGCAGCACGTCGCTATGGAGGCCACGGGCGTGTACTGGAAGCCCGTGTGGCACGTGCTCGAAGGCCACTTCGAGCTCGTGCTGGCCAACGCCGCACACGTCAAGAACGTACCCGGGCGCAAGACCGACGTGAACGACGCGACCTGGCTGGCCGATCTGCTGGCCCACGGCCTGATCCGCGCCAGCTTCGTGCCGCCCACTGCCGTGCAGGAACTGCGCACGCTGACGCGAACGCGCAAGCAGTTCGTGCGCGAGCGCGCTTCGCACGTTCAGCGCATCGAGAAGGTGCTGGAGGACGCCAACATCAAGCTCAGCGTCGTGATCAGCGACATCCTGGGCAAAGGCGGCCGCACGGTTCTGCAAGCGCTCATCGACGGCCACAGCGACCCTGAGGTCCTGGCTTCGCGCATCACCACGCGCGTCAAGGCCAGCCGCGCGGAGTTGCTCGAAGCGCTGCGCGGCCGTGCCAGCGCGCATCACCGCTTCATGCTCAAGGTGCATCTGAGCCACATCGACGCGCTGGACAAGGCCGTCGCCGCCATCGAGACGGAGGTGGGCACAGGCCTGGCGCCCTTTCGACAAGCCGCCAAGCTGCTGAGCACCATGCCGGGCTTGAGCGAGGTCAGCGCCAACGTCGTCGTCGCTGAGATCGGCCTGGACATGTCGCGCTTTGCCACGCCAGGCCATCTCCTGTCCTGGGCATGCATGTGCCCACGCAACGACGAAAGTGCCGGCAAGCGCCGCAGCACGCGGATGCGTCGTGGCGGTAAGTGGCTCAAGACCACGCTGGTCCAAGCCGCTTGGTCCGCCATCAAGGTCAAGGGTAGCTACCTGCAAGCGCAGTTCCATCGGCTGCGGGCACGCCGTGGTGCCAAGAAAGCCATCGTCGCCGTGGCCGCTTCCATGCTCACCGCCGCTTGGCACATGCTGCGCAACGGCACCAAGTGGCAAGAACTCGGTGCTGCGCACTTCGACCGCGCCGACGCCACCAAAACCGCCAACCGCCTCATCCGCAGGCTCCAGCAGCTCGGCTATGTCGTGCAGGCCGCGCCCGCTTGATGAACGATCGAGTTTCACTTCAGTTCACGCAGCAGCGGCGCCAAGCCGGTTGGCGGCAGCAGCGAGACGTTTGTGCCCACCGCAGTGAGTCGCCGGCGCTTGCCATCGGCGTTGGCCGCCTTGTCCAGCGGCTTGATCGGGCACAGGATCACGCCCGTGC
>WOZN01000111.1 GCA_011620245.1 Acidovorax sp. | reverse complement strand
TTTTCCACTATTTCACCTCGAAGCGAGCGACGTTTTCACGGGACACGGGGCCGAGTTCAAAGGGCTTGCCGCGCACAAAAACTTCGGTGGCATCCGCCCGCCCAATCACCACAGCCAGCGGCAGCGTGCCAGATACAGAAATCGTCTCATTGGGCACCAAATTGCGCTGCAACACCACGGCCCCCGTCGCCTCACGGACCTGTATCCACGACTCGCCACGCGCCTTGAAGACGAGAACACCGGCGGGCGCATCGGCAGCCGGCAGGCCGGCAGCCGATGCTGCGACGGACGGCAAAGCGGCGGTAGGTGCAGCGCCCAAAACGGGGTTCGTCGACTCACTGGCAGCGACCGCGGTTTCCACACCCGGGGTAGAAGCAGCAGGACTCGCCGGCACTGGAGCCACTGCCGCAGGACGGTCCTGCGCCACATCTGCAACCGGTGTCGAAATCGTTGTGCCCGTCTCTGCCCGCTTGAACCAAGCCGACAAATCAGCATCAAGGCTGCGGGGCAGGAAAATCATCAGCACAACACCAACCAGGAGCAGGCCCACCGCCCATACCAGCGGTCTCGGCCCTGGAACGGTAAACAGCGCAGACGATGATTCACCCGAGAATCCCTTGACGGGCTTGCTCAGGCTCGCATCTGCAGCCGAAAGTCTCGGACCTTCTCCTTGAGGAAGCATTGCCAAAACCGGCTGAGGATCGATCTTCAGGATGCGGCAGACACTGGATGCCAGCGCACGGACAAAGACGATGTCCGGGAATGCAGAAAAATCGTCCGCCTCCAAGGCTTCGAGCTTGCCCACAGGAACCTTCAGCGCAGCGGCCAGTGCGGCAATCTGCAAGCCTGCAGCTTCCCGGGCATCTCGCAACAACATGCCTGCCGTCACTCCTTGCACTTTTGGGTCCTGCGCTTGGGCCGCCAGCGGTGCAACCATCGACTCACTCATTGAATGCCTCACGTTCAAAAGCGCCCCATTCCTTTGAATCAGGGAACCGCTTGCGCAACTGATCGGCAAGCTGCCTCAAAGCCACGGTGTCACCCAAGGCGCGCTCCACCTTGATCCCCAGCCACAGGGACTCGGAATTGGCGTATTCGCCGTTATTGAGGCGCCGGATATAAAACTGCGCCCGGCTCAATTCATTGCGCCGCAGCAGCAATGACGTCAGGTGGTACCCCACCACGGGGTTGGCAGCGTCCAGTTCATAGGCCTTGATCAGGGACTGCTCGGCTTCGGCATACTGCGCAGCACCTACCTGGCAAAGCCCCCTCGCCATCAGCGTCTTGCTGCGGGCAAGGTAAGCGGGATTGTTCAGCGCACGGCCAAATTGTTGATCCGCTTGTGCATATTTTTTCTGCTGGCACAAAAGCCAGCCAAAGTTGTGCTGCAAATTGGCGTCGCCAGGGCGCAATGCCAGAGCCCGGCGAAAACTGTCTTCCGCCAGCGCAAAATCATTGAGCCGCATATAAATGAGGCCACGCAGGTTGTAGGCGTCCGCATAAGTCGCATCGGTCACAAGCGACTGCTTTACCTCATCCAGGGCCACGGCGGTTTGCCCCATTTCGAAATAATTCGATGCCAGTTCCAGGCGAATTCGGGCACGGCGCCGCGCCTCGGACTCATCGGATGGAGTCACCAGATCCGCAGATGACTCCGTCGCCGACACCCCACCGTTCGCCGCACATCCCCCAAGCGCAAAAAAACAAGCCAGGGCACCAGATGCCAAGAGCGTCCAGCGGCAATATTGCTGCCAGCGTCCAGTCGATCCCACCATGCAGTGCCTCCTTGATAAATGGCGACCTAAGTCACCTGTTTGAGCACGATTGTGCGTTGCTTTGCCATGCGCTCCACCGCACGCGTGCGGTCTTGCACATCGCCCGCCAACTGGCCGCAGGCGGCATCGATATCATCTCCGCGCGTCTTGCGCACTGTCGTGACAATTCCTGCGTCACTCAGCATTTTTGCGAAAGTTGCCACCTGCGCCTGGGAAGAGCGCGTGAGCCCCGACGCAGGAAATGGATTGAACGGAATCAGATTGAATTTGCAGCGCATCGCGCCGCCGCGTGGCGGTTTGACCAACTCAATCAGCTGGTGGGCGTGCTCGATCTGATCGTTCACACCGTCCAGCATGCAGTACTCGAACGTGATGAAGTCCCTTGGCGCGTGCTCAAGGTAGCGCTGGCAGGCATCCAGCAATTCCCGGATCGGATATTTGCGGTTGAGCGGAACCAGATAATCGCGCAAGGCGTCGTTGGGCGCATGCAAGGAAACGGCCAGAGCCACCGGACAGTCCTGCGCCAGGCGGTCCATCATGGGGACAACACCCGAAGTAGACACGGTGACCCGCCTGCGCGACAGGCCATAGCCATGGTCATCCAGCATCACCCGCAGCGCCGGCACAAGGGCTGCATAGTTTTGCAGCGGCTCACCCATGCCCATCATCACCACATTGGAAATGATGCGCGACGATGTTCCAAGGCGCTTGCGCAGGGCATGTTCGGCAAACCACAGCTGCGCAACAATTTCACCCGTGGTGAGATTGCGGCTGAAACCCTGGTGCCCCGTCGAGCAAAACCGGCACCCTACCGCACACCCCGCCTGCGACGATACACACAGGGTGCCCCGGTCATCTTCGGGGATGAACACCGACTCGACGGCATTGCCGCCGCCCACATCAAACAGCCATTTGACGGTGCCGTCGGCCGACATATGCTCACTGACGACGGGCAGGGCCTGCACATGCGCACAGCCCTTGAGCTTGGCGCGCAGGGCAACGGCCAGATCGCTCATGTCATCGAAATCGCTGGCTCCCCGCTGGTGAATCCAGCGGAAAAGCTGCGTGGCACGAAAACGCTTTTCCCCGAGCTGCCCACAAAATTCGGCCAGCCCGTCCAGATCAAGATCAAGAAGATTGGTTTTCATGGTTGCCGCGCCCGCAATAGGTCGCAGCCGTCCCCAGCACTTGCTTTCTCCAAGGAGACTGGAACGAGCGTGGGGACGATCATGTCAGCGCGAGTAGATGTTCATGCCGGCGAAGAAGAAGGCGATTTCCGCTGCAGCGGTTTCAGGGGCGTCGGAGCCGTGCACGGCATTGGCATCAATGCTGTCTGCAAAATCGGCGCGAATGGTGCCGGCCTCGGCCTTCTTCGGATCCGTTGCGCCCATCAGTTCGCGATTCTTCAAAATTGCGTTTTCACCTTCCAGCGCCTGAATCATCACGGGGCCGGAGATCATGAAATCCACCAGATCCTTGAAGAATGGACGCGCCTTGTGCACGGCATAGAACTGCTCAGCCTCCAGGCGGGAGAGGTGCGCCATGCGGGCAGCAACCACTTTCAGGCCAGCGGCTTCAAAGCGGGCATAAATCTGGCCGATGACATTCTTGGCCACTGCGTCGGGCTTGATGATGGAAAGAGTACGTTCGATAGCCATGTTGACTTCCTGGTGTGATGTTGCTTATTTTTTGCCCGTCGGACAAAGCTTTTGATTCTAACCGGGCAAGCAATCCCCGGTAGGTTTAACCTAGAAACGGCGGTTGGATGCGCCTGCCGGTGCCGTGATCGGGGTGCCAGGC
>WOZN01000057.1 GCA_011620245.1 Acidovorax sp. | reverse complement strand
ACAACACCAACCGGACGACTGCATCTCAAGTGGAAATTGGACTCCAGTCGGGTGGCAATACAAAAAAAATCGGAACTGATAAAACCCGAGAGATCAAAAATCTTCCAACGCCATCCACCACAATCAACTGGCGCCAACTGCAGTAACACTTTTTCCCCACTTGGAAATAACTACTTATGCATAAAAATGAAGGCTTCACCCTCATCGAGGTCATGATCGTGGTGGCCATCGTGGGCATCCTCTCGGCGATTGCCTACCCCAGCTACACCGAGTACATCCGGCGGGGGCATCGCGCAGAAGCACGCGCCGCCTTGCTGCAAGGCGCCCAATGGATGGAAAGGGCCGCAACTGCCACGGGCACCTACCCTTTGACAGCCTCGTTTCCCACGACGCTCACCACCATTCAGTCAGGACGCTACGCCGTGGCAGTTGCATCGCCGCCCGCCAGCGCCATCGCGGGGACTGCATTCACACTGACAGCCACTCCGGCAGGTGCCCAGGTGGGTGACAAGTGCGGTAGCTACACACTTACGCACACCGGCGTTCGAGGTGCAGCATCATCTACTACGGGTGCTTTGGCCACGGAATGCTGGAACAAATAGCCCCTGCGCTACCATCCCGGGCGCAATGACCATTTCCGCGCCCCACCCTGTCACCCAAGCGCTTGGGCTCGCCGCCCAGGCGCTTTTTCTTTCCAACCCCAATCCGCGCGTGGGCTGCGTGCTGCGGCCGCGGCAGCAGGGCAGGACGTGCGCGGTGCCAACGGGAAAAACAGCCGGCCAAACCGGCTACAACCCCGACTGCTGGGGCAAGCAACCCCGCTGCTTTGTCGCCTGATCTAATGTCTAATGTGCCGCCATCCAAGGAGTACCACGCATGACGACCCTGCACCAACCGCAAGCGCGCACCAGCATTCAGGACTATCTCGACGGCGAGCAAGCCACCGAGGTCAAGCATGAGTACCTGGCGGGCGAGGTGGTCGCCATGGGCGGCGCCAGCGACAGGCATGGCTTGATTGCTGGCTCGTTGCACGCGGCGCTGCTCCCTGCGGCGCGCCGCAAGGGTTGTCAGCTTTTCATGGCCGACATGAAGGTGCGCGTGGATCACGATGGGGAGAGTTATTTTTATTACCCCGACCTGCTGCTGAGCTGCCAGCCAGACGACAAAGAATCTGCGTATTACCGCTGCCACCCATGCCTGTTGGTGGAGGTGCTTTCACCCGCTACCGAACGCATCGACACGCGCGAAAAGCTGCTGGCCTACCGCCTGCTGCCCAGCCTGCGCGAGTACCTGCTGCTGCGCCAGGATCGCGTGCAGGCCGATCTGTACCAGCTGGGCGACGAGGGCCGCTGGCAGCATCAGGTATTCACACAGCCGCACGAACTGCTGGCGCTGCGCTGCCTGGATGTGGCCGTAAGCCTGCGCGATGTCTATGCCGATGTGCCCGAGCTGCTGACATAGCGGCATCGCGCCATGGCCGGGCGCGCTACCATCCCCGCGCTATGACAACACCTGCAAAGCGCCTTCAAAGCTCCCTCAAATAAAGGTCGCGGCCGATACGCCGAACCGTTCGCTCAGCGCCCGCACTTGGCGAATGTTGAGTTCACGCTTACCGGTCAGGATTTCCGAGACGACGCCCTGGCTGCCGATCTCCGAGAGGTCACTCTGCTTCAAGCCGTGCTGTTCCATCAAGAACTTCAGGGCTTGCACACCCGTGACTTCGGGCAGCGGGTGCTGCTCGGCCTCGTAGTCCTCGATCAGGTCGCCCACAATGTCCACCAGCCCCATGGCGGGATGGGCTTCGTTGCCCTGGGTTTCATCCAGCAGGGCTTCAAGCATCTCGGTCATCCGCGCGTAGTGCGCTTCATCCCGAATGGGGGCAATGTCGGTGGCGGCACGAAACTGTTCCCAGACTGGGAGCAGGTGCTTGATGTGGATATGTGCATTCATGATGGGCCGTTCCTAGAAACGTCGCGCTTACGCGCGCGTTTTCCACGCTCCTTTGTCGTAATCCCGGTGGGTGAGCACCGCCTTGATGTACACGATTTGCTTCTCGAAACGGATGTAAGCAATCAGACGGTACTTGTTGCCGCCGATGTCGAACACCGCCAATTCGCCGACCTTGTCGACCGCATTAAAGGCGGCCTTGAGCTCGGCCCAGTGGGCAAACCGGTTCTTTTCAATCACCCGCCGCCAGCCTTGTAGCGGCTCTTGGGCCTGCGGATGATCGGCAGCGAAGGCCCGCAGGGCACTGTTGCTGATGATTTTCATGGAATTAGTTTATCTCATATTGAGATAAATGCAACCCAACCGTTCACCCCAAACCGAACGCATCGACACGCGCGAAAAGCTGTTTGCCTACCGGCGTGCCCGAGTTGCTTGCGTAACGGCGGGGCGCCATGGCCCGGCGCGCTACCATCCCCGCGCTATGACAACACCCGCAATCTTCATCACCCAAGCGCTTGGGCTCGCCGCCCAGGCGCTTTTTCTTTCCAACCCCAATCCGCGCGTGGGCTGCGTGCTGGTGGCGCCCGATGGTCGGGTGATCGGCCAGGGCTTTACCCAGCAGGCCGGCGGCCCGCACGCCGAAGTGGTGGCGCTGCGCGATGCGGCTGCAGCCGGCCATGATGTGCGCGGCGCCACCGCTTATGTCACGCTGGAGCCCTGCGCGCACCAGGGGCGCACGGGGCCTTGCTGTGATGCGCTGGTGGCGGCGGGCATTGGCAAGGTGGTGGCCTCCATTGCCGACCCCAACCCGCTGGTGGGCGGCCAGGGCTTTGCGCGGCTGCGCGCTGCGGGAGTCGAAGTAGAAGTTGGCCCAGGCGCGGCGCAGGCGCGCGAGCTCAACATCGGGTTCTTCAGCCGCATGGTGCGCGGGATTCCATGGGTTCGCCTCAAGACTGCGGCGTCGCTGGACGGCACCACGGCGCTGGCCAACGGCGCCAGCCAGTGGATTACCTCGCCGGCTGCGCGCGCCGATGGCCACGCCTGGCGCGCACGCGCCTGCGCGGTGCTGACCGGCATTGGCACGGTGCTGGACGACGACCCGCGCCTGGATGTGCGCGAGGTGCCCACCCCGCGCCAGCCGCATGTGGTGGTGGTGGACAGCCAGCTGCAAACCCCGCTGGATGCTCGTCTTTTCATAGCTGGTCGCGCTTGCTACATCTACGCTGCAGCCCAAAATGATGCAAAAAAGGCCGCACTGCAAGCGCGTGGCGCCACCGTGATCTATCTGCCCAACCCACAGGGCAAGGTGGACTTGCCCGCCATGCTGCGCGACTTGGCCCAGCGCGGCGTGAACGAATTGCATGTGGAAGCCGGCAACAAGCTCAATGGCTCGTTCGTGCGCGAAGGGCTGGTGGACGAGATGCTGGTGTATCTGGCGCCCACCCTGCTGGGGCCTGGCCTGGGCATGGCCAACATGGGGCCGCTCGATACCCTGGCGCAGGGGCTGGCCATGGACTTCACTGCGGTGGACCGGGTGGGGCCGGACGTTCGCCTCGTGGCCAGGGTGCGCGGGCGCGACGTTTTTTAGGGATGCGGAAATTGCCAATGTCCCGTTTATGGCGAGCGCTGGCGGGATGC
>WOZN01000295.1 GCA_011620245.1 Acidovorax sp. | reverse complement strand
CGGTGCGCTCACGGCAGACGACGTGCACCGCATCTGCGATGCCATTCACTACAGCACCCGGCAATGAGCAATGTCCTGCGCCGCAGCAGCCCAGACGCTTCTGCCCCCGTCATGCCATCTGCCTTGCGCGCAGCCGGTCAACGCACCTGCTGGCTCCTGCTTGCGGCAATAGGTCTGTGCTCGATAGGGCTCCGAGAAACCTTCCCCATCGTTGCAATTGCCGCGCCGCATGATGACTTTCTATTCATCACGCTGGCCGAGTCCCTGCTCGAAGGCCGTTGGCTTGGCCCCTACAACCAGCTGACCCATGCCAAGGGCGTGGCTTACCCTGTCTTTCTGGCACTCAATCAACTGGCGGGGTGGCCGCTCAAGTTGACTGAGCATGTCCTCTATCTGGGGGCGGCGCTGTTCTTCTGTCTCATGCTGGGGCGGGTCCTGGCCGCGCGCTGGGTGACCGTCGTGGCTTTCATGCTGCTGGCGTTCATCCCCACGCCGTGGAGTCCCGTGGTCGGTGGGCGCGTGGTGCGCGAGGGGCTCTACATCAGCCTGGTGCTACTGGTGCTGTCGCTAGCCCTGCGCTGCTACGTGGAGCCTGATGGCACATCGATGGCGCAGGCGCTGCGTAAACACAGGGTCAGCCTCTGCCTCCTGGGCTTGCTAGGCGGGGTGTTCTGGCTCACACGGGAAGAGGGGGTGTGGTTCCTTCCCTCGATCGCCATCTTGGCAGTGTATGGGCTCGTGATCCGGGCGCGTCAGGGCTGGTCAACCCGAGCGGCCATGGCGTATGTCGGCTTGCCCTTCGTCTTGGCGCTTATCCCCATCCAGACGGTCAATGCGCTCAACTACCTGCACTACGGGGTGTTTCGCCACAACGACTTCCACTCCTCCGACTTTGTCGCCGCCTACGGAGCCCTGTCCCGGATTCGGCATGATGGATGGCAGCGTTATGTCGTCTTTCCGAGAGACGCCCGGGAGCGCGCCTACCGCTTCAGTGCCGCAGCACGGGAGCTCGAACCCTACCTCGAGGGCGACCTGGGCCGTGCCTGGCGCGCCATCGGTTGCGCGCAGACTCGTACCGACCCCTGCCCGGAAATCCTCTCTGGCTGGTTCATATGGGCCTTGCGCGATGCCGTTCAGGCGGCGGGACATTATCAGACCGCCCCCAAGGCTGCGGCCTTCTACCAGCAGCTGGCCGCGCAGATCAATGCGGCCTGCGACCGGTCGCCTGGTGAATGCCTTCCCCGGCGCCAGACGCTGGTACCTCCTTGGCGATCACATTACGTCGAAGATACGCTCCGCGCCAGTGGGCGGGTTGCCTCGACCCTGATGCGCCTGGACGGCCTCCCGATTGGTACTGGCGAAGGGTTCGGCACGCCAGAGCAGCTCACCGTCTTTGCGCGCATCACCCATGAGCCGATCGTCGCTTCCCCGGCTCAAAACAACTGGCACGAACTGGCCCGGGTCCTGACCGCTATTGAGCGCGCCGCAGTGCGCTATGGGCTGCCGCTGTCTTTGCTCGGGCTGGCCTGGCACGCGTTACAGGCCGCATGCGCCCGCCGGCTCAATGCCGGGCTCGTCGTCGGCCTAGCGATGGCAGTGGCCATCACCGTGCGCGTGCTTCTGCTCGGCTTCCTGGACGCCACCTCCATCCCCTCGAACAACATGCTCTACCTCTCGCCGGTACTGCCCCTGGCACTGGCCCTCATTCCAGTGGCATGTGCCGGATTGCACACGCACCGTGCCGGGAGCGCTGGCGCATGAGGCCCGGGGGGTGCACCCTGCCAAGGCGGGCAGACTATGTATTTTTCGCTATCCTGCTCGGGTTGTGCCTTCTGACTGCCGTCACGCAGGCAGTCAACTGTTTTCCCGACGACGGATGGTTCCAGTCACAGTACCGAATATTCGGGCACTGGCCTGGTGCCGACAACTACACGCCGATTGCCGCGCCCGCCTTCTTCTATGCGGCCACCCATGGGCTCGCGGCCCTGTTGTCGCTGAACCTGGTCCAGGAGTTCTACCTGGCCAGCGTGCTCCAGTGCGGCCTGCTGTTCTGCTCACTGGCGCTCATTCACCACGGGCTGCGCCAGCTTGCGGTCGGCCCGGTGCTGGCCCGCGTCGTCGTCTCCTGCACGGCGGCCTATCTTGCCGCCACCCTGCTGACGCAGGCTTTCTGGTCGGAAAACATCATGATCTTCCTCATGGCGGCTGTCGCTTGCCTGGTTGCCAGGATTATCGGCAGTGCCAGCCTGCCAACTCCGCGCCATGTCCTGCTGACCCACGCCATGGTGCTGGCCCTGGTGCTGTCTGTGGCCATGATCACGCGGGTCGTTCCCCTGATTTTGCTTGTGCCGCTCGCACTGGTGCTGGTGCATCGCCGTGGCCTGGGCGGCGCCCTGCGTTGTCTGGCCATCATCATCCCGGCGACGGGGCTCGTCGTGGTCATGGCCGTGCTGGCCAATAGCGTGCGCTTCGAACGCATGGAGCTGTCCAATTCCACCGGGCGCCACCTCTGGCAGAGCATCTATCCGATCGCGCCGCAAATGCTGCACGACCACCCCGCCTACCCGGCGCTCGTGGCTGCCTACCCCGAACTCCACAAGCAAGACTGGTGGGCCATCGTTCCGCAAAAAATTCCCGGCTTCGAACACCACAGTCAGGAATCCTTCCTGCGCGAACTCTCTCTTTGGGCGGTAAAGCACCATCCCGGCCCGTGGCTGCACTTCGGGGGAGAAAAATTTCTGTCCATGGTGCTCAAGCCGCTGCCCAGAATCGGCTTGTGGTACCGGGTCGATCCCGCCACCAATCCACTCGACCGCACCACACCCTTGCCCCCCTTGGTGGGTGAGCCCTTGTCGGGCGCATGGCGCGCGCTGCTTGACCGGGCTCACGCGGCATTCAGCACCGCCCATCCGGCCTTGGTACTGGTGCCCCTGCTCGTCCTGCTGGTCCCACTGCCGCACGTACGCACTCCGCCAGCCTGGCGCGTGGCACTGGCGTTCTACTCCGTGGCTTTCCTGTCCTGCATCTACGTCTCGCTCCAGATCGAAGTGGCGCTCGACCGCTACACATTCCCCTACGCACCTTTCCTGGCCATGATGGCCGGGGTCGCCGCGCAGATCACGGCCCACGCCGTGCGGACCCATCGCAGCAGGCAGACCGCCGCCGGCGTGGCGGCGTCCAGATAATGCCCCAGAACCACCACTCGCCCCTGCACCCCCCGCGCCCCTCGTCAGCATCGTCATCGCCAGCTACAACCACGCCCCTTCATGCAAGACATGGACAGCCTGGAAATTCTGGTCGACGGCTCCACCGACGGTACCGCCGGGCAGGTGGCCGCTCTGGCCGACCTGTGCATCCTGCTGAACGTCTTCCCTGAAAACCGCGGCGCCTGCGTGGCGCTGAACGACGCCATCCGGCGTTCCCGCGGGCGTTTTATTGGGCACTGGTGACAAGGCAATAGCCCGGCCATTTCCGCCCGGGGCAGGGGCCAAAAAAATGACCGCAAATCGTCCGCCAGCACCCGCGCAGGCCCGAAGGGCCGCCTCATGGACAATCGCGGCTCAATATTTGCCAGATTCCTGGACCCACCG
>WOZN01000175.1 GCA_011620245.1 Acidovorax sp. | reverse complement strand
AGGCGCAGGCCGCGCACGCCCACGGCGCAGGCGGTGGCGCCGTCGCAGTCGTAGTCGGCCACGATGCAAAGGCGCTTGTTCTGCGCCATGGCATCGGCCAGCAGGCGCGCCGCTGCATCGATGCCTTTGAGCCCCTTCTCGCCGCTGGGTGGCAGCAGGCGGGCCAGGCCATCGTCGAGCTCGTCCTTGGCGCGCACGCCGCGCGCGGCATACAGGCGCGCCAGCAGCGGGTGCACGCCGGCCTGCTCCAGCGCCCAGGCGGCGCGGGGGGGGATGTCTCTTGCTACTATTTTCATAGCTGGTTGCGCAGGTGCATAAAGCGCTGGGGCCTGAAAAAGCCTTGAATGCGCTGTGCCAGGCCGCGCGGGGCGTTGTGAAAGCCCAGCGCATTGCGCTCGCCACACAGCGTGAGCTGCACGGGCGCGCCGCTTTCGGCCATGCGCAGCAGATCAGCCACGGGGCCGGCGTCCAGCGCGGCCCAGGCCAGGCCCCAGGCGCGCCAGTCTTCGTGCAGCGCCGCATCGCGCAGCATGGTGGCCACTGTGGGCGCGGTGGTGGGGACGGGCGCGGGCGCGGGCAAAGGGCCTGTGCCATGCACCCAGAACGCGTTGATCACCGGCAGCCCGCGCGCCGAGCGCTCGTCGTTGAAGGCGTGGGTGTAGAGCAGCATCTGCATCTCGCTGTGCAGGCGGTGCAGGGTGCGGGCTGCACGGGGTTCAGGCATCCATGGCCGCACGTCGCGCAGCAGCACGCGCTCCAGCGAGGCGGTGGTCAGGTTTGCAAACAGCGCGCCACTGGCCAGCCAGCGCGTGGGCTGGTCGTAATGCAGGGAGATGCCGTCTTCGGCAAACCAGGGCGCCACGATGGCCAGCAGCGCGCGCGAGGCGGCCTCGTCGAGCGCCAGGGTGTCCGGGTCGCGCAAGGTGATGTGGTCGGTGCTCACATGCCATTGGCAGGGCGTGATGAAGGCCCAGGCCTCGCCGCCGGTGGGCTGGCCCTGCTGGTGGCGGTGCCAGGCGGCCCAGGGCGTGCGGCCATCCTCCAGGGGCAGGCCCAGGGCCTGCGCCAATGCGCGTTCGTGCGGGGTGGACAAGCTGGTTTCCTCGCCGGGGCTGGTGCCGGCGGGGCTCAGGCGGGCGAGCAGCCGGTCCAGGTGGGGCAGGCTCAGGCCCGCCAGCGTTTGCTGTGCCCCCTCGGAGGCTGCTGCGGCGTAGGGGATGAGCAAATGGGTGGTGTCCGACATGGGGGCTATTGTCCGGGATGCCACAATCGGCGCCGCCCACTTCGCATATTTCGTGCAGTACGGGCCTCTTCCTTCCACCATGCAAATCCCCTACGAACTGGCCCTGGGCTGGCGCTACACGCGCGCGGGCCGCGCCACGCGGCGCAACGGTTTCATCTCGTTCATCTCGGGCGTGTCCATGCTGGGCATTGCGCTCGGGGTGGCAGCGCTCATCATCGTTCTCAGTGTGATGAACGGCTTTCAGAAAGAGGTGCGCGACCGCATGCTCAGCGTGGTCTCGCATATCGAGATCTTCGCGCCCCAGGGCGCTGCGCTGCCCGATGTGGCGCGCACGCTGGCCGAGGCCCGGCAGAACCCCAATGTGATCGGTGCCGCGCCCTTTGTGGGGGCGCAGGCCTTGCTGGCGCGCGGCGAGGACATGAAGGGCACGCTGGTGCGCGGCATCGACCCGGCGCTTGAAGGCGCGGTGACCGATCTGGCCGCCACCAACGAGCAGACGCTCAAGCTGCTGGTGCCCGGCGAGTTCCGCGTGGTGCTGGGTGGCGAGCTGGCCCGCGCCCTGGGCGTGCGCGCAGGCGATGCCGTGACGCTGATCGCGCCCGCAGGCCAGGTCACCCCCGCCGGCGTGGTGCCGCGCCTCAAGCAGATGACGGTGGCGGGCACGTTTGATTCGGGCCATTACGAATACGACTCGGCCCTGGTGCTGCTGCACCACGAGGATGCGCAGCGCATCTTCCGCCTGGAAGGCCCCACGGGCATCCGCCTCAAGCTCAAGGACCTGCACCAGGCGCGCGAGGTGGCCCGGCAGCTGGCGGGCAGCCTGAGCGGCCAGTTGCTGATCCGCGACTGGACGCAGCAGAACCGCACCTGGTTTGCCGCCGTGCAGCTCGAAAAACGCATGATGTTCATCATCCTCACGCTGATCGTGGCCGTGGCGGCGTTCAACCTGGTGAGCACGCTGGTGATGACGGTGACCGACAAGCGCGCCGACATCGCCATTTTGCGCACGCTGGGCGCCAGCCCGAAAAGCATCATGGGCATCTTCGTGGTGCAGGGCGCCATGGTGGGCGTGATCGGCACGCTGTCTGGCCTGCTGCTGGGCCTGGGCATTGCCAGCAACATCGACGTGATCGTGCCCGCCATCGAGCGCGCGTTCAATGCCAGCTTTTTGCCCAAGGACATTTATCTGATCAGCAAGATGCCCAGCGAGCCGCAAAGCAGCGACATCGTGCCCATTGCCGTCATCTCCCTCGTGCTGGCCTTCATGGCCACGCTCTACCCCAGCTGGCGCGCCAGCCGTGTGAACCCTGCCGAGGCCCTTCGCTATGAATAATGTAGCTACTAGCGCAATACAGTCAAGCGCTGGAGGCCAAAATGGCATGAAAGATGATGTGGTGCTGGAGGCCCGGGGCCTGACCAAGCGCTTCACCGAAGGCCGCCTGGACGTGACCGTGCTGCAGGGCGTGGATCTGCAGGTGCATGCGGGCGAAACACTGGCCATCGTGGGCGCCTCGGGCTCGGGCAAGAGCACCTTGCTGCACCTGCTGGGCGGGCTGGATGCGCCCACCTCGGGCACGGTGCGCCTCAAGGGCGAGGAAATGTCAGCGCTGTCGGCCGAACGCCAGGGCCGGCTGCGCAACCAGCACCTGGGTTTCATCTACCAGTTCCACCACCTGCTGCCGGAGTTCAGTGCGCTCGACAACGTGGCCATGCCGCTGCGCATTCGCCGCCTGCCGCTGGTGCAATGCCGTGCCGAGGCCGAGCATGTGCTCACAGCCGTCGGTTTGAGAGACCGCCTGCACCACCGCCCCGCCGAGCTGTCGGGCGGCGAGCGCCAGCGGGTGGCGATTGCCCGCGCACTGGTGACGCGACCGGCCTGCGTGCTCGCCGACGAGCCCACCGGCAACCTCGACCGCAGCACGGCCAACGGCGTGTTTGACCTCATGCTGCAGCTGGCGCGCGACCAGGGCACCGCGTTTGTGATGGTGACGCATGACGAATCCCTGGCAGCCCGCTGCGACCGCGTGCTGCGGCTGGTGGCCGGGCGACTGAGCGAGTGAGCGAGTGAGCGAGTGAGGGGCGGCTGACGGCGCCCTGGCACCGGGCGCGAACCGGGCGCGAACCAGGCGTGAACCAGGCGCGAACCGGTCTTGCACGCGCAAAAAGGGCCATGCGTTCAGCGCGCGTTCCTGACGCGCAGCAACTCGTCCAGAATCAGGCAGGCCGCACCCACCGTGATGGCCGCGTCGGCGATGTTGAAGGCCGGAAAATGCCAGCCGCGCGCGTGGAAGTCGAGAAAATCCACCACGTAGCCGTGCATCAGCCGGTCCACCACATTGCCCACGGCCC
>WOZN01000376.1 GCA_011620245.1 Acidovorax sp. | reverse complement strand
GGTGTCGGGCAGCAGCATGCGGTTGAGCCAGCTGTGGATGATGCCGTCGCCGGGCTTGAGCGAGATGCCGCCACGGTTGCTGATGAACTCAGGCAGTTCGTGGTGCATCTTCACGTCCACGGGCTTGGGGTAGGCGGCCGTGTGGCAGAACGATTGCATCACCAGGTCGGCGCTGAAGCCCAGGCAGGCCAGGTCTTTCAGTTCGTCGCGCGTCATGGGGCCGGTGGTGTCTTGCGAGCCGACCGAGGTCATCTTGGGCTCGCAGTAAGTGCCGGGCAATACGCCCTGGCCTTCGGGCAGGCCGCAGGCGCGGCCGACCATCTTCTGCGCCAGCGTGAAGCCCTTGCCATGGCCCTTGGGCACTTGCGGCAGGCGAAACAGCGTGCTCGGGGGCAGGCCCAGCGCCTCGCGCGCCTTGCGGGTCAGGCCCCGGCCGATGATCAGCGGGATGCGGCCGCCGGCACGCACTTCGTCGAACAGCACCTCGCTCTTGACGGTGAACTCGGCAATGACCTTGCCATCCTTGAGGGCCTTGCCTTCATAGGGGCGCAGCTCGATGGTGTCGCCCATGTTCATCTGGCTCACGTCGAGCTCGATGGGCAGCGCGCCCGCGTCTTCCATGGTGTTGTAGAAGATGGGAGCAATCTTGCTGCCCAGGCAGACGCCGCCGAAACGCTTGTTGGGCACGTAAGGAATGTCTTCGCCGGTGAACCACAGCACGCTGTTGGTGGCCGACTTGCGGCTCGAACCCGTGCCCACCACGTCACCCACATAGGCCACGAGGTGACCCCTGGCGCGCAGGTCTTCGATGAACTTCACCGGGCCGCGCTTGCCGTCTTCTTCGGGCGTGATGCCGTCGCGCTTGTTCTTGAGCATGGCCAACGCATGCAGCGGAATGTCGGGGCGGCTCCAGGCATCGGGGGCGGGGGACAGGTCATCGGTGTTGGTTTCGCCGGTGACCTTGAACACCGTGAGCTGGATGCTTTGCGGCACTTCGGGGCGGCTGGTGAACCATTCGGCATCGGCCCAGCTTTGCAGCACGGCCCGGGCGAAGGTGTTGCCCTTGTCGGCCTTTTCCTTGACGTCGTGGAACTGGTCGAACATCAGCAGGGTTTTCTTCAGGCCCTCGGCGGCCACAGGGGCCAAGGCAGCGTCGTCGAGCAGGTCGATCAGCGGCGTGATGTTGTAGCCGCCCAGCATGGTGCCCAGCAACTCGGTGGCTTTTTCGCGGCTGATGAGCGCGCATTTTTCCGTACCGTGCGCCACCGCTGCCAGGTAGCTGGCCTTGACCTTGGCGGCATCGTCCACGCCAGCGGGCACGCGGTGCGTGATCAGCTCGACCAGCGTAGCTTCCTCGCCGGCAGGCGGGTTCTTCAGCAGTTCGATCAATTCGCTGGTCTGCTTGGCGCTCAGGGGCAGTGGCGGAATGCCCAATGCGGCGCGTTCGGCCACATGGTCACGGTAGGCTTTCAACATCGATATTCTCCGGTTGCGTTCTAAATTGGGGCGGGTGCGTGCCGGAGACCGGGCGCACCGCAATCGTTATTTCTTGGCGACGGGCAGGGGTTCGAGCAAGCTGGGGGGCGGGTTCTTCTTCATGGCCTCGGCCACCAGGGTCTGCTCGGGGCTCATGCATTCATCTGCCAGGCGCTGGCCGCGCTTTTGGTCCATGAGCATGGATTTGTTGGCAATCTGCAGCCAGACAGCGCCGCCCGTCTGGTCTTCCAGGCGCACGGCGCCGGTGGTGGTTGCAACAGGGGCCATGCGGTACTTGAACCCCTTGCCTTCCACATCGAAATGGCCGGGCGAGGCGGGGTCGGCCTTCAGGGTGACATATGCGCCCAATTCGCAGGCAATCCGGCCTACCTGCACGCGTTCGGCGATGGTCAGTTCAGCAGGCGACAGGGCGGCTTCGGCGGCCATGATGCCCGCTGCCACCTGTGTGGTGGCGGACCTGAGCAGGCTGCGGCTGCTGGGGGGCTCTGCCTTGGCGATCCTGGTTGCCCTGGTGGGATTGGTTTTGGCATGGGCCTTGGCGGTTTCCTTGGCAGCCGGTTTGGCTGCAGGCTGGGGGGATGTCTGGGCCAGCGCAAAGGCGGGGGCCAGCAGCATCAGGGCAGAAGCGATAAAGGTTTTCATCATGGATCCTGCAAGTAAAGGTTCAGGGACAGAGGGGGACGGACGGAGCAAACCACGAACACACGGCTGCAGGCAAGGTGCGCCCGGTGCTGTGTGCACGTTCCAGAACCTGCCAGTAGTAACGGAAACTGGCACGGTCATGCAATGCGCCTTCAAAACTGATGGGAGCCCAATCAGCGTCTGCGGCAGCAGCTATTATTTTTGATGCAACTTCAATGTCATCCTGCGTGGGCGCGAAGGCCTCCAGGATGGGGCGGATCTGCGCCGGGTGAATGCTCCACATGCGCGTGTAGCCAAACTCGCGCGCCGCGCGGCTTGCTGCGGCCTGCATGGCCGCCATGTCGCTGAATTCGGTCACCACGCAGTGCGATGGCACCTTGCCATGGGCATGGCAGGCCGAGGCGATTTCCAGCTTGGCACGCACCACCAGCGGGTGCGTGAATTGCCCCGAAGAGCTCATGGCCGATGCGGGAATGGCGCCGCCATGGGCCGACACAAAGTCCATCAGCCCGAAGCTCAGGCTTTGCACCAGCGGGTGCGCGGCGATCTCGAACGCACGGTGCACCGCGGCCGGGGATTCAATCAGCACCTGCAAAGGCAAATGGCCGGCCGATGCGCGCTGCAGGGCGTTTTCTGCCCGCACCACGTCGTCCACCGACTCGACCTTGGGCAGCATGATGTGGGTCAGCCGATGACCGGCTTCGCCGACGATGGTGGCCACATCGTTGGCAAACGCGGGGTGATCGACGGGGTGCACGCGCACACCCACGCGCGCCGCCGGGGCGGCATCGCGCGCCAGCGCGGCCACCAGGGCTGCGTGCGCCGCCTCGCCGCCGACCGGTGCCCCGTCTTCGCAGTCCAGCGTCACATCGAAGACACAGGCGCCGAACTCCTCGGTCATCTGGGCCTGCAACTCCAGGCTCTTGCGCATGCGCGCCGGGGCGCCGCTGTAATGGTCGCACACCGGCAGGGCCGCGGAAGCCGCCTGGGCACCGAGCAGCACATCACGGGGATGAACACGCCCCTTCGTGTTCGGGGCATGGGCAGCGCCGTCCCGGGGGGGGATGGTGCCTGGGGGTGGGTCTGCGCGGCGCACGACGCTCATGGGATCACAGCAGGTGCTTGATGCCGTTTTGCTCGGCCTGCAACTCGGCCAGCGTGATGCTGATGCGCTCTTGCGAGAACGCGTCAATTTCCAGGCCTTCGACGATCTTGTATTCGCCGTTTTCGCAGGTGACGGGGAAGCCAAACATGGTGTCCTTCGGAATGCCGTACTGGCCGTCCGAGGGAACGCCCATGGTGACCCATTTGCCGTTGGTGCCCAGGGCCCAGTCGCGCATATGGTCGATGGCGGCGTTGGCAGCCGAGGCGGCCGACGACAGGCCGCGCGCCTCGATGATGGCGGCGCCGCGCTTGCCGACCGTGGGCAGGAACACATTGACGTTCCATTCCTGGT
>WOZN01000163.1 GCA_011620245.1 Acidovorax sp. | reverse complement strand
CACCGCCATATAGGCCAGGCAGGGCCAGAAGGGCAGCTTGAGCCAGCCCGCCACGACGCACAGCGGGTCGCCCACCACGGGCAGCCAGCTCAGCAGACAAGCCTTGGCACCAAAGCGCTCCAGCCAGGCGAGCGCGCGCACATCCACCGGGTGGCCGCGTGCCTTGTTCACCGCCTTGTGCGCGCCCAGGCCCATCCACCAGTTCACGCTGCCGCCGAGGGTGTTGCCCAGCGTGGCCACGCCGATGGTGGGCCAGTACAGGTCGGGGTTGAGCTTGATGAGGCCGAACACCGCCGGCTCCGAGCCCAGAGGCACCAGCGTGGCAGAGATGAACGACACGACAAAGACCGTTCCCAGGCCGAACTGCGGCAAAGCCAGCCATTGCAGCAGCTGGTGTATCCAGATTTCCATAGGCGGCAAGTGTAGGGCGGCTGTCCTTGCGCCGCAGGCTGGGGCATCTCGCCCGCAAGGCTGCGGGTGAACCGGGCCGTGCACCGAGCCGGCCGATGCCCGCAGAGGGCGCTGTCCGTGCATTTCATTTGCTGAAATTTTAAGCAGGTACAATGCTGCCTCCTTTTTCAGCATTCGCTGCACGCCCAATCCCTCCCTCTCCATGCAGATCGGCCACATTCCTTTGGCGAACCGCCTGTTCGTCGCCCCCATGGCGGGCGTCACGGACCGGCCGTTTCGCCAGCTGTGCAAGGCGCTGGGCGCGGGCTATGCGGTGAGCGAGATGGTCACCTCGCGCAAGGACCTGTGGAGCAGCCTCAAGACCTCGCGCCGCGCCAACCACGAGGGCGAGTCCGGCCCGATTGCCGTGCAGATTGCCGGCACCGAAGCGCAGATGATGGCCGAGGCCGCGCTGTACAACGTGGACCGGGGCGCGCAGATCATCGACATCAACATGGGCTGCCCGGCCAAGAAGGTGTGCAACAAATGGGCCGGCTCGGCGCTGATGCAGGACGAGGCGCTGGCCGTGGAAATTGCCGCCGCCGTGGTCGCGGCCTGCGCGCCGCGCAACGTGCCCGTCACGCTCAAGATGCGCACGGGCTGGTGCCAGCAGCACAAGAACGCCATCGCGTTGGCGCGGCAGTTTGAGAATGTGGGCATCCAGATGCTCACGGTGCACGGCCGCACGCGCGAGCAAGGGTACCAGGGCCAGGCCGAATACGACACCATCGCCGCAGTGAAGGCGCAAGTGGCCATACCGGTGGTGGCCAATGGCGATATCACCTCGCCCGAGAAGGCGCGCGACGTGCTGGCTGCCACGGGCGCAGACGCCATCATGATCGGCCGCGCAGCCCAGGGCCGACCCTGGATTTTCCGCGAGGTGGGCCATTTCCTGGCCACCGGCGAACACCTGGCGCCACCGCTGGTGGCCGAGCTGCGGCGCCTGTTGCTGGACCATCTGCACGACCATTACAGCCTGTATGGCGAGCTGACCGGCGTGCGCAGTGCGCGCAAGCATATTGCCTGGTACCTGCGGGCCTTGCCGGGCGGCGAGGCCTTGCGGCAACACATCAATACGATAGAAGACTGCACCACGCAGTGGCAGGCCGTGGCCGGCTACCTGGATGCCCTGGCGCAACAGATGGACCGGCTGCCCGCCATCAGCGACGTGGATGCGGAACCCGAAGAACCCGAAGAGCCAGAAAAACAGGGGAGATTGCCCGCATGAGCAAGAAAAGCATTGAAGAATCCGTGCGTGAGAGCCTGCAAGGCTACTTTCGCGACCTGGGCGGCGAGACGCCCGATGGCATGTACAGCATGGTGGTCCGCCTGGTCGAAAAGCCGCTGCTCGAAGTGGTGATGCAGCAGGCCGACAACAACCAGTCGCGCGCCGCCCAATGGCTGGGCCTGAACCGCAACACGCTGCGCAAGAAACTCGCCCTGCACAAGCTGCTCTGACGGACTGAAATCCGTTGCTATTTAATTTGTAGCTGCTAGCGCTTGATGCATAAGCGCTAGAGCCTGTTTTTATTCAAAACCTCCGCACCACCATGAACGCACTTCTCTCCGTCTCCGACAAGACCGGCATCGTCGAATTCGCTCAAAGCCTGCATGCGCTGGGCATCCGCCTGCTGTCCACCGGCGGCACCGCCAGGCTGCTGGCCGACAAGGGCCTGCCCGTGACCGAGGTGGCCGAGGTCACACAGTTCCCCGAAATGCTCGACGGCCGCGTGAAGACGCTGCACCCCAAGGTGCATGGCGGCCTGCTGGCCCGCCGCGATGTTCCGGAACACATGGCCGCGCTGAAAGAACATGGCATAGCCACCATCGACCTGCTGGTGGTCAACCTCTATCCGTTTGAAGCCACCGTGGCCAAGGCGGGTTGCACGCTGGCCGATGCCATCGAGAACATCGACATCGGCGGCCCCGCCATGGTGCGCAGCGCCGCCAAGAACTGGAAGGACGTGGGCGTGATCACCTCGGCCGACCAGTACGAGGCCGTGCTGGCCGAGCTGAAAGAGCACGGCAAGTTGAGCGACAAACTGCGTTTTGCGCTGTCGGTGGCCGCTTTCAACCGCATCGCGCAATATGACGGTGCGATCAGCGACTACCTCTCGTCCGTCACTTTCGACGCAGAAAAGCTCTCGGAAACCTATGTACCCCAGCGCATGCTGTTCCCGGGCCAGAGCAACGGCATCTTCACCAAGCTGCAGGACCTGCGCTATGGCGAAAACTCGCACCAGCAGGCCGCGTTGTACCGCGACCTCAACCCCGCGCCCGGTTCGCTGGTCACGGCCGTGCAGCTGCAGGGCAAGGAACTGAGCTACAACAACATCGCCGACGCCGACGCCGCCTGGGAATGCGTCAAGAGCTTTGACACGGACGCCAAAGGCGGACTGGCCCAGTCCGCTGCCTGCGTGATCGTCAAGCACGCCAACCCCTGCGGCGTGGCCGTGGGCCTGGATGCGCTCAGCGCCTACAGCAAGGCCTTCCAGACCGACCCCACCAGCGCTTTCGGCGGCATCATCGCGTTCAACCGCGTGGTCGATGGCGCAGCGGCCCAGCAGATCGCCAGGCAGTTCGTCGAAGTGCTGATGGCGCCCGACTTCACCGCAGAAGCGCTGGAGATTTTCAAGTCCAAGGTCAACGTGCGTCTGCTCAGGATTGCCCTGCCCGACCACGGCGGCAAGACAGACTGGGAGCGCGGCCGCAATGCGATGGACGCCAAGCGCATCGGCTCGGGCCTGCTGCTGCAGACGGCAGACAACCACGAACTGGCGCTGACCGACCTGAAGGTGGTCACCACCAAACAGCCCACGCCGGAAGAAATGCAAGACCTGCTGTTTGCCTGGAAGGTGGCCAAGTACGTCAAGAGCAATGCCATCGTCTTTTGCAAGGGCGGCATGACCATGGGCGTGGGCGCTGGCCAGATGAGCCGCCTGGATTCGGCGCGCATCGCCAGCATCAAGGCCCAGCACGCGGGCCTGACCTTGCAGGGCACGGCCGTGGCGAGCGATGCCTTCTTCCCCTTCCGCGACGGCCTGGATGTGGTGGTGGATGCAGGCGCCACCTGCGTCATCCAGCCCGGCGGCTCCATGCGCGACCAGGAAGTGATTGACGCCGCCAACGAGCGTGGCGTGGCCATGGTGTTCA
>WOZN01000206.1 GCA_011620245.1 Acidovorax sp. | reverse complement strand
TCTTGTCGCCACCCTCATGCCACTGCGTGCGCATCGACAGGCTGTCTTTGCCCACAGGGATGGAGATACCCAGGGCGGGGCACAGCTCCATGCCCACAGCCTTCACGGTGGCGTACAGGTCGGCATCCTCGCCGGGCTCGCCGCAGGCGGCCATCCAGTTGGCGCTGAGCTTGACGCGCGGCAGCTCGATGGGCGCGGCCAGCAGGTTGGTGATGGCCTCGGCCACCGCCATGCGGCCGGATGCAGGCGCGTTGATGGCGGCCAGCGGCGTGCGCTCGCCCATGCTCATGGCCTCGCCGGCAAAGCCCTTGAAATCGGCCAGCGTCACGGCGCAGTCGGCCACGGGCACCTGCCAGGGGCCCACCATCTGGTCGCGGTGGCTCAGTCCGCCCACGGTGCGGTCGCCAATGGTGATAAGGAAGCGTTTGGACGCCACCGTGGGATGGGCCAGCACGTCGATCACGGCCTTTTGCAGCGGCACGCCGGTCAAGTCCATGGGCGCGAAGCTGCGCCGCACGGTGGTCACGTCGCGGTGCATCTTGGGCGGCTTGCCCAGCAGCACGTTCATGGGCATGTTGACAGGCGCCCCCAAGCTCCCCACCGCATGTGGTTCGCTGTCCCCCGAGGGGGCCGCGCTTGCCTGGGGCGGCCCGGCGCGGCGCGCCGCAGCGCCCTCGAAAGCGTCCTCAAAAGCAACCACCAAGTCGCGTTCTTCCGTGGCGATTCCGATCACGGCAAACGGGCAGCGCTCGCGTTCGCAGAAGACCTGGAACAGCGGCAGCGATTCGGGCGCAATCGCCAGCACGTAGCGTTCCTGGCTCTCATTGCTCCAGATTTCCTTGGGGGACATGCCCGTCTCTTCGAGCGGCACGGCGCGCAGATCAAAGCGCCCGCCACGGCCTGCATCGTTGATCAGCTCGGGGAAGGCATTGCTCAGACCACCCGCACCCACGTCATGGATGGCCAGGATGGGGTTGGCCGCACCTTGCGCCCAGCAATGGTCGATGACTTCCTGCGCACGGCGCTGGATCTCGGGGTTGCCGCGCTGCACCGAGTCAAAGTCCAGTTCCGCCGCATTGGTGCCCGTGGCCATGGAGCTGGCGGCACTGCCGCCCATGCCGATGCGC
This sequence comes from Acidovorax sp., assembly GCA_011620245.1. Lineage (GTDB taxonomy): Bacteria > Pseudomonadota > Gammaproteobacteria > Burkholderiales > Burkholderiaceae_C > Acidovorax. Next base: position 2,527 of record WOZN01000206.1, on the reverse strand, counting down.
ATGCCGGGGCCACCCAGCTGGATCAGCAACGAACCCGCAGGGAATTCGATTTTTTTAGTGAGCTCGGCGTCAATGACACCCAGGCCGCCCGCGATCATGATGGGCTTGTGGTAGCCCCGGTCCACACCCGCAACCTTCTGCTCGTATTCGCGGAAATATCCCAGCAGGTTGGGCCGGCCGAACTCGTTATTGAACGCGGCCCCGCCCAGCGGGCCTTCCACCATGATCTGCAAGGGGCTGGCGATATGCGCGGGCTTGCCCAGTGTGCCGCCCCAGAGCCTGGACACCGTGAACCCCGTCATGCCGGCCTTGGGCCTGGAGCCGCGCCCGGTGGCGCCCTCGTCACGGATCTCGCCGCCCGCGCCGGTGGATGCGCCCGCAAACGGCGAGATGGCCGTGGGGTGGTTGTGCGTTTCCACCTTCATCAGCACATGGTGGGTTGCACTACTCTTTTTATAGCTACTAGCGCTTGATACATAAGCGCTAGAGGCCATTTTTGCCACAAACCGCTCGACCTGGTGGCCCTCCATCACCGAGGCGTTGTCCGAATATGCAACCACTGTGTGCTGCGGCGCCAGCTGGTGCGTGTGCCGAATCATGCCGAACAGGCTTTTTTCTTGCGCCACACCGTCGATGGTGAACTGGGCGTTGAAGATTTTGTGGCGGCAGTGCTCGCTGTTGGCCTGCGCGAACATCATCAGTTCCACGTCCGTCGGGTTGCGGGCCAATCCGGTGAAGGCCGTCACGAGGTAGTCGATTTCATCGTCGGCCAGGGCCAGGCCAAAGCGGATGTTGGCGGCCTCCAGCGCGGCCCGGCCTCCCCCCAGCAGATCCACATGCTCCATTGGGGCGGGCTGCAGCTCGGTGAACAGCACGGCTGCGCCGGCGCGATCGGCCACGACGGATTCGGTCATGCGGTCGTGCAACAGGGCCGCCACCTGGTCCCGCTGCTCGGCGGTCAGCTCGGGCGTCTTGCCCAGCAGCCCGGCCTCGAGGCTGATGTGGTATTCGGTGATGCGCTCGACCCGGCGAATGGCCAGGCCGCAGTTGCGCGCGATGTCGGTGGCCTTGGAGGCCCAGGGCGACAGCGTGCCCAGACGCGGCGTGACGACGATCACAACGCCCTCTTCGGGGCCCGCATAAGGGTCGCCATAGGTGAGCAAGGCCGCCAGGCGCTCAAGCTCGGGGGCCGTGGGTGCGATGTCGGTGGCCACCAGGTGCACGAAGCGTGCCGCAATCCCGCCAATTTTGGGGTGAATGGCCTTCAGGGCGGGCTGCAGCTGCTGGGCGCGAAAGGTGCTGAGGGCGTTGCCGCCCGCCAGCGTGGTCATGTGCAAGGTCACGGTTGCGGCCTGTTCGGAATTTGGACTTACGCAAACAAGGATGCCACAACGGTACTTGCCTTCGTGGCAGGCGGCTTGCCTGGGCCTGTTTTGCGTAAGTCATGGGGATGAGGGAAGAAGTTGCGCCCGGCCTCCTGCGTCACCGGGTTCGGCCACCCCGCAAAGGTGGCGGCTCCCAGGTCAGATGACGAAAGGGACGCTTGTAGCGCAGCCCGTCATTTTAACGGGAGCGGCGCACAGCCATGCCCTTGCCCGGCAAGGCTTAAGAACGTGTTCCAAGAGCGCGACCCAGGGGGCGATGGGATAATTACGGCATGAGCATCACCATCAAAACCGCAGAAGACATCGCCGGCATGCGCCTGGCCTGCCGCCTGGCCTCTGAAGTGCTGGACTACATCGCACCGCACATCAAACCCGGCATCACCACCAAAGAAATAGACCGCCTGGGCGCCGAATGCATGGCCGCACAAGGCACCATTTCTGCCACCGTGGGCTACCAGCCACCGGGCTATCCGCCCTACCCCGGCGCGCTGTGCACCTCGGTCAACCATGTGGTGTGCCATGGCATCCCCAATGACAAGCCGCTGAAAAAGGGCGACATCGTCAACGTGGACGTCACCATCATCACCAAGGACGGCTGGTATGGCGACACCAGCCGCATGTACCTGGTTGGCGAATGCTCGATTGCCGCCAAACGCCTGTCTGCCCTTACCTACGACGCCATGTGGATGGGCATCCAGCAGGTGCGCCCCGGCGCACACCTGGGCGACATCGGCCACGCCATCCAGAAATTTGCCGAAGGGCATGGTTTCTCGGTGGTGCGCGAGTTCTGCGGCCACGGCATCGGCAAGGTGTTCCACGAAGAGCCCCAGGTGCTGCATTACGGCCGCCCCGGCACGCTGGAAGAACTCAAGCCCGGCATGGTTTTCACCATCGAGCCCATGATCAATGCCGGCCGGCGGGAAATCAAGGAGTTCGGCAACGACGGCTGGACCATCGTCACCAAGGACCGCAGCCTGTCGGCCCAGTGGGAACACACGGTGCTGGTCACCGAAACCGGCTACGAGGTGATGACGCTTTCGGCTGACTCCCCCCCGCTGCCGGCGTTTGTGACGGTCACCGCCACCTGAGGGCTCGCAAAGCAATAACTTGTACTTTTGCCTAGCCATCTTTGGGCGCATTGC
>WOZN01000257.1 GCA_011620245.1 Acidovorax sp. | reverse complement strand
ACTTGGAGCGTCGATCAGCGAAAACCGAAGGTTTCGCCAAAATGGACCGCTGCGGCCGATTTGCAGCCGACGATTTCCAAGTCCAACAGCCTCCTGGGGTAATACCAGACTCACAAAAACTTCGGCCCCCGTTTTTCGATAAAAGCTGTCACAGCTTCTCTGTGGTCGGCGGTCTTGTGTGCAATGGCCTGGTAGCCGGCTGACAACTCCAGCAGGGACTCCAGCGAGCTGTGCTCTCCCTCGCGCAGCAGGCGCTTGGTCATGCGCATGACGGCGCCGGGGTTGGCGGCGATCTTGGCGGCCAGGGCGCGGGCTTCGGTAAGCAGTTGATCATGCGGCACCACGCGCGACACCAGGCCGCAGGCCAGTGCCTGTTGTGCAGTCAGTGCCTCACCGGTAAAGGCCATCTCTGCGGCTTTGGCTCGGCCCACGGTGCGTGGCAGCAGCCAGGCGCCACCGTCCCCCGGGACAATGCCGACCCGCACAAAGCTTTCAGCAAACGTGGCATGTTCGGAGGCAATGCGGATGTCGCACATGCAGGTGAGGTCCAGCCCGGCGCCGATGGCTGGGCCGTTGACTGCGCAGATGACAGGAACGTCCAGGTTGTACAGCGCCCTGGGTATGCGCTGAATGCCCTGGCGGTATTCTTCGCGGATGAGGTCGGGTGTGAGCGCGTCATCAAAGAAGCGCTTCATGTCCTTGACATTGCCGCCAGAGCTGAAGACCGGGCCATCGGCGGTCAGGATCACGACCTTGACCGATGCGTCCTTGCGGATGTCGTCGCAGATCTGCACAAACTCTTCCACCGCCGTGTTACCCGTCAATGCGTTGCGGGTTTCAGGCTGGCTCATGGTGATGGTGAGGATGGCACCGTCGCGCTGGGTTTTCAAAAATGGCATGGCAGTTCTCGCTTCAAGTCAAAGGGTTTCAGGCTGGGGTTGGGGGTCGGTGGTGCGGCGGATCAGGTCCAGGGCAATGCCGTGGTGCTGGTCCACCAGGGCGGCGCCCGCCACGTCGTGCCAGTACGACTCGGTGCCGGCCGTCTGGCGCCATGCGTGCAGCCTGCGGGTGAGCAGTTGCAGGTCGTATTCTTCGGTGAAACCGATGGCGCCGTGGATGGAATGGCTCAGTTCAGCCAGGACCAGCGCGGCCTCGCTGGCGCGGGCTTTGGCAACAGCCACGCGCAGGCGGTCGGGCACGATACCCGGGCCGCTGCAGCCCAGTTGTGCAGCCATGCGCGCGGCAAAAGCGTGTTCTGACATCACGGCCAGTTGGTGCTGGATGGCCTGGAACTTGCCAATCGGGCGGCCAAACTGGTTGCGCTCATTGGCGTATTCCAGCGTGCGCTGGAAAACACCCATGAGCGCGCCGCTGAGCTGCGCCGCGCACAGGCAGGCCTGCAGAGTGCGCAGGTCGCAATCCTCGGGCAACTGCAGCGCCAGCAGCGGGGCCGCTGCGACCTGCGCGGCAGACCACTGCAGGCCCGCATCCAGGCAAAAGGCGGCGGGCCTGCTGGCCGCCTGCGCCACGGACAGCAGGCGCCAGCCGGAGCCATCGAACACCAGCGCCTGGCTGGCTACGCGGCCCAGCGGCACCACTGTGCAATTCAAGCCACCGTCGGCCGTGGGATGCACTTGCGCCAGCGCCACACTGCCCGCTGGGCGCGGTATGCCGGCATGCGCCAGCAGTGCGCGTGCCAGCATGGTCTCGGCCAGCGGTACGGGCAGTGCGCAGGTGCCGCACAGCTCCAGCACGCCAAACACCTGCGCGAGCGACAGGCCCGCCCCGCCTTCAGCCTCGGCTACCAGTGCATTGGCAAAGCCGGCGTCCTCGATGAAGTTCCACAGGCCCTGGGGGGATTCGCCCGCCTCGATGGCGCGCACCTGCTGCGGTGTGCATTGATCGCCCAGCAGTTTCCGGGCAGCGTCGGTAAAAAGATCGTCCATGCTCATGGTTTTCCTTAGGGCTCGCTTAGCGAAGACCCAGACCGCGCGCGATCATGCCGCGCAGGATGTCGCGCGTGCCACCGCGCAGGGAGTACGAGGGGGCCACCTCGGTCACATATTTGAGTGTGAGCAGCAGTTCCAGCGGCACGCTCTCGCTGTTGTCGCGTGAGAACAGGTCGTCGGCAATGGCAGCGGGTATGAGTTGCTCCACGCCGGTTCCCAGGTCTTTGACCAGTGCGGCCTCAACGATGGGGCTGTGCCCCTGTGTCAGTTTCTCCTGCACGGCGACCGACATGGCACGCAGGGGCGCCAGCTGGGTGAATACCCGGCCTGCAAGCCGCAGCGCCTGCGGCGTGCGGCCGGCGGGGGTGCGCACATAGGCCAGCCATTCGTCGAACAGCACGATGCTGGAAAACAGGCGTTCAGGCCCGCTGCGCTCAAAAGCCAGCTCTGCGGTGACCTGCTCCCAGCCGCAGCCTTCCTGGCCGATAAGCGCTTCGGGTGCGAGCTGCACGTTATCGAAGAAAACCTCGCAGAAATGGCTGTCGCCCGAGAGATCCTTGATGGGGCGCACCGTGACGCCAGGCAAGGACAGATCCACGATGACCTGCGACAGGCCCTTGTGGCGGTCCGCTGCTTCGCCCGATGTGCGCACCAGCGCAATCATGTAGTGGCAGTGGTGGGCGTTGGTGGTCCAGATTTTCTGACCATTGAGCACAAAGCCTTGCCCGTTGGGAACTGCGCGGGTCTTCACGCTGGCCAGGTCCGAGCCTGCATTGGGCTCGCTCATGCCAATGCAGAAGAAGGCCTCGCCGCGGCAAATGCGCGGCAGGTAAAACTGCTTTTGCTCCTCGGTGCCGTATTTGAGGATCAGCGGCCCGCTTTGGCGGTCGGCAATCCAGTGCGAACCGACAGGGGCGCCAAAATTCAGAAATTCTTCTACCAGCACATAGCGCGCAAACGGGCTGCGGCCCTGGCCGCCATATTCGCGGGGCAGCGTGATGCCCAGCCAGCCACGGCGCCCCAGCTCCTGGCTGAAGGCCGTGTCATACCCGCCCCAGGAACGGGCACGCACATGGGCGGGCAGGTGTTTCACCGCTTCCGTCAAAAAGGCCCTGACAGGCGCGCGCAGCGCCTCGTCTTCGGCGGGAATGCCCGTCAACGTCAAGGAATCAAGCGTACTCATCCCAGCACTCCTTGCTTGCATAGTTCATCAATTGCATTTTTGTGAAAGTCCAGGTTGGTCGCGCAGCACTGGTGTGCCGCCCCAGCTGGGGTGGTCCGCTGCGGTATTGCACCGCTGTGTCTGACAGGCGGATAGGACTGGCCACCAGCGGCACAGTGCCTGCCTGGGGGTGTTGCATCTCGATTTTCAGGCCGCGCGCACGCACCTGTTCGTCGGCAAATACATCGGCCACGGTATTGATCGGGCCGCAGGGAACGGCCAGGTTCACCGTCGGGACGACTCGACCTGGATGAACTCGGCGCCGTGGTCCGCCAGCACTTCTGGCTGGCCAGCGGGCCAAAGATCAGGGTGGACAGGCCCAGGATTCGCAGTCCGGTGAGTGGCTTCATGATGCGCTGATGTCTCTTTCAACCTAAAAACGGCAGTTGACCGCTTTGTATCCCTTGACAAACTGCATGAAATCTATCCTTGATGGCTCCGATGGCGTTCACCTTTTGGGTGAGAGCGCTATGCACCCGCCAG
>WOZN01000147.1 GCA_011620245.1 Acidovorax sp. | reverse complement strand
GCCTGCAGTGAGCATCCCGGATTGCCACGGTGCCGTCCTGCAGCGTACAGTAACCACAGTAACCCTAGCAACTGCCCGCGCAGCCCCACATAAAGGAAACGCCGCATGGAATTCAAGGACTATTACCAGGTACTGGGCGTCGGCAAGACCGCCACCGCCGATGAGATCAAGAAGGCCTACCGCAAGCTGGCGCGCAAGTACCACCCCGACGTGAGCAAGGAGGCCGACGCCGTGGGCCGCATGGCCGAGATCAACGAGGCCAACGCCGTGCTCTCCGATCCCGAAAAGCGCGAAGCCTACGACGCCCTGAGCCGCCAGGCGCCACACCGTCCGGGGCAGGACTTCCGCCCTCCGCCCAACTGGGACGCGGGTTTCGAGTTCTCCGAGGGGCCCGGCGGCGAATTCAGCGACTTCTTCGAGCAGCTGTTTGGCCGCCATGCACGCGCCCAGCGTCCTACGGGCAAGCACCGCCAGGCAGCGCGGGATGCCGAATGGGGTGGCACATCGCGGCCAGTGCGCGGCAGCGACCACCACGCCAAGATCGAGCTCGATCTGCTGGACGCCTACCAGGGCGCCGAGCGCACCCTGCAGCTACACGGCGGCCGGTTCGACGACGCGGGCCGGATGGTCCACGAAGAACGCAGCCTGCAGGTCAAGATACCCAAAGGCGTGCGCGAGGGCCAGCTCATCCGCCTGACCGGCCAGGGCAGCCCGGGCACGGGCGGTGCCCCCGCGGGCGACCTGTTCCTGGAAGTGCGATTCAAACCCGACCCCCGCTGGCGCGCCATTGACCGCGATGTGTACCAGCCCGTGGCCGTGGCCCCCTGGGAGGCCGAACTGGGCGCCGCCATCGAAGTGCAGACCCCCGCCGGCGCCCTGCAAGTGACCGTGCCGGCGCACTGGAAATCCGGGCGCAAGCTGCGCCTCAAGGGCCGGGGCATCCCGGCCGCCACGCCCGGGGATCTGTACCTGGAACTGACCGTCGCCCTGCCCCCGGCCCACAGCGATGCCGAACGCGCCGCCTACACCGCGATGGCAAAGGCCTTTCCCCATTTCAACCCGCGCGCCACCCCGGGAGCCTGACCATGACAACTTACCGCAACACCCCCACCGTGCAGCCGGGCGAACTGCTGGACGACACCGCCCTGTTTTCCCTGGAGGACCTGGCCCGCATCTGCCATGTGGCGCCGAACTGGGTCAGCGAACGGCTGGAGGCCGGCCTGTTGCAGGCCGACCTTCTGGGCGGCCACTGGCGGTTTGCCAGCGCCACCGTGGTGCGCGCGCGCCGGCTGGCCCAACTGGAAACCACCTTCGACGCCGACCCCCAGCTCGCCGCCCTCACGGCCGACCTGATCGAAGAAGTGGCACAACTGCGCCAGCGCCTGCAGCACCTCGAAGCCGCAATGGGCCATGGCCAATGGCCTGGGTGACATTCCCGGTGATTCCCAGTGATTCCCGGTGGAATTCCCGGTAACATTCCCGCTGACATTTTTTGCTGGCGCTGGGGGGACGCTCCCTGCAGGATTTCGTAACAGTTCACCCCTTGCCGCACACCATGCACAGGCGGCATCCCCCTGACTGATCCACCATGCCCTATCCCAAACGCCAACTCCCCCGCCGGGTGTACCCCCTGCGCGTGCTGGGCATGGGACTTGGCGGAATGGTGGTGGGCGTGGTGCTGTGGGAACTCCACGCCAGCCTGGCTGCCTGGCTGTACATGGGCCTGATGTGCTTCGTCTGGCCGCATGCGGCCTACCAGTTGAGCCGGCGCAGCGCCGACCCCTACCGCGCAGAAATTCGCAACCTGCTGGTGGATTCGGCACTGGTGGCGGCCCTGGTGCCGCTGATGCACTTCAACTTGCTGCCCAGCGTATTGATAACCACGCTGACCATGGTGGACAAGATCACCACCGGCATTCGCGGCCTGTGGGCCCGCTCTCTGCCCGGCATGGCGGGCGCCGCGGCGGCCAGTGCGGCAATCACGGGTTTTCAGTGGGCGCCAGAAACATCCATGCCGGTGATCATCGCGTGCCTGCCCGTGATGACCCTGCACACCCTTTCAGTCAGCGTGGCGAGCTACCGCCTGATCCGCAAGGTGTCGCAACAAAACCAGTTGCTGGACGCGTTGCGGCGCATCGACGCCCTCACCGGCCTGTATGGCCGTGGCCACTGGGAGGAACAAGCCGAAGCCACGCTGCGCCGCCACCACGCCACCGACGAACCCGCCTGCCTGGTGATGCTGGACATCGACCATTTCAAGCAGATCAACGACCAGCATGGCCACACCGTGGGCGACGAAGTGCTGCGCGCGCTGGCGCGCATCGTGCTGAGCAACGTGCGCGCCACCGACTGTGCAGGCCGCTATGGCGGCGATGAATTCGCCATCGTGCTGCGCGGCATGCGCCTTGACGATGCCATGGTGGTGGCCCAGCGCATCCGCGAACAGGTGCAGGCCCTGCAGCTGGATGACCTGCCCACCCTGCGGTTCAGCAGCAGTCTGGGCGTGGCAGCGGCCGACCACCGCCACGACAATCTGCGCGCATGGACCAGTGCCGCCGACGCCGCGCTTTACCAGGCCAAGGCAGCGGGGCGCAACCAGGTATCGGCCGGTGCAATGCCGGCCCTGGCGCCCGTGGTGTAACCGCCCCCTTTGCGCGCCTTCCAGATCCGGCACCCCCGCCCAGCGCAGGGATTCGGCAGGCAAAGCTAGCGAGCGGCCCGGCTCACGCAGGCGCAGCGGCAGCAATCAGGCGGCGGACGCCGCCGGCCAGGCCACACGCACCGTGCAGCCGCCGTCCGGCACGGCCGTGGCGCTGATCTGCGCGCCGTGGCGTTGCGCAATGGCGCGGCACAGCGCCAGCCCCGTGCCCACGCCGTCAAACTCGGCCTCGCGGTGCAGGCGCTGAAACACGCCAAACAGTGAGCCCGCACGCGCCGGGTCAAACCCCACGCCGTTGTCCTGCACCGTGAAGGCCGCCTGGCCCGCGGGTGCCGCATCGGTCTGCACGGTGATGCAGGGCTGCGCAACAGGGCGCGTGAACTTGAGGGCATTGCCCAGCAGTTGCACCAGCAGCTCCTGCAGCAGCACCGGGTCGGCCTGCAGCGTGGGCAGGGCGGCGTCCACGCGCCAATCCACGGCGCGGCCGTCCTCGGCGGCAACCAACGCAGCGCGAGCCTGGGCGATGGCAGATCCAAGTGGCACGGGTTGCAGGTGCAGCGGCGCACGGCTTGCGCGCACCAGGGCCAGCAGGCCGTCGATCATCAGCCCCATGCGCCGGGCCGACTGGTCCATGGTGGCCAGAAAACCCAGCGCCTCCTGCACCCCGGGGGCCTGAACCACCTCGGGCGGCAGGTCACCCAGCATTTCGCGCACCAGCATGCCGTAAGACGTCACATGCCGCAGCGGCGCGCGCAGGTCGTGCGAAACGGCGCGCAAGAACTCCTCTTGCGCGGCAGCCATGCCGGCCACCTGCTGCTGGCTGCGGGCCAGTTCGGCGCGCAATTGCTGCAGCTCCTGCCCGGCGGTGGCGTCTGGCTCGTTCATCCTAAAAACGGCAGTTGGATGCGCCCGCCGGTGCCGTGATCGGGGTACCAGGCAAGGCGGGACGACGCGGCGGGCTACTGCCCGCAAGGAGGAGTAACGCTGCATGGTGCCCTGA
>WOZN01000383.1:1547-3661 GCA_011620245.1 Acidovorax sp. | reverse complement strand
ATCAGCTCGCCCTCGCGGCCCGCGTCGCAGGCGTTGATGAGTTCGGTCACGTCCTTGCGCTTGGCCTGCTTGACCACGGCGGCGAGGCGGCTCTTGGTCTTGTCCACGGGCTTGAGGTCGAAATAAGGCGGAATGACGGGCAGGTGGGCAAAGCTCCACTTGCCGCGCTTCACGTCAAACTCCTCGGGCGCCTGGATTTCCACCAGGTGGCCCACGGCGCTGGTGACCACGTAGCGGTCGTTCTCGAAATGGTCTTCGTGCTTCTCGAACTTGCCCGCCACGGGGGTCAGTGCGCGCACGATGTCTTGTGCCACCGAGGGTTTTTCTGCAATTACCAGGGTCTTGGTCATTTTTTGGTTTCTCGCCAGTCTGGCTGTCCGGCATCCGGCCGGTCGCTTCTACAATTCGTTGCCTCACGCGTACACGCGCACGCACATGTGTGCATATTCAAGTTAACAGAGTTTTTGCCATGCCCCGCACCGCACCGCCTGCAACCCCGACCCCCGCGCAGGGCCGCCGCATCCAGATCCGGCGCTCGGGCGTGCATGGCAAGGGCGTGTTTGCCGTGCAGGATATTGCAGAGGGCGAAGTCATTGTGGAGTACACGGGCGAAGTGATTGGCTGGCAGGAAGCGCAGGACCGCCACCCGCACGACCCGTTGCAACCCAACCACACGTTTTACTTTCATGTGGATGAAGACCATGTGATCGACGCAAAGTTCGGCGGCAACTCCTCGCGCTGGATCAACCACAGCTGCAACCCCAACTGCTATGCCGACGAGCGGGACGGGCGCATTTTCATCACGGCGCTGCGCAATATTTTGGCCGGCGAAGAGTTGAACTACGACTACGGCCTGATCATTGAAGAGCGCTACACCAGGAAGCTCAAGGCCGATTACCCCTGCTGGTGCGGCAGCAAAAACTGCCGGGGCACGCTGCTGGCGCCCAAGCGCGGCTGGACGCCGCCCATGCCGCTGCCGCCTCCTTCCAGGCCGAAAGCGCAAACCTCTGCCAAAGCCACCAAGAGTGCCTCCAAGAAGGCCAAGCCGCGAGGCCGCGCGCAGTGAGCACCAGCGCCACCCCGCCCATCCGCTGGCCCGCCAAAGCCATCTGGGAGGCCGTATCGCCCCTGCTGCCCGGCTTCACGGTCGAGGTGCTGCCCACCATCGACTCGACCAACACCGAACTCATGCGCCGTGCGCGCGCGGGCCGCTGCGAGCCCACGCTGCTGGTGGCCGAGCAGCAGACCGCAGGGCGCGGGCGGCTGGGGCGGGCGTGGCAAAGCGAGGCCGGGGCATCGCTCATGATGTCCCTGGGGTTGTCGCTGGCGCCCAGGGATTGGTCGGGCCTGTCGCTCGCCGTGGGCGTGAGCGTGGCCGAGAGCCTGCAACCCGTGTTGCCGGCCCTGGAGGTGGCCCGCATCGGCCTCAAGTGGCCCAACGACCTGTGGCTGGGCGGCGCGGGCGGCGAGCGCAAGCTCGGTGGCATCCTGGTGGAGACCGCCAGCTTTGTCACGCCCCAGGCGGCTGCCGCGGCCCGCGCCGCCAGCGCCCGCTATGTGGTGGTGGGCATCGGCATCAACGTGCTGCCGCGCAGCGCCGAGGGCCTGAGCATGCCGCCCGGCAATCTGCAGGACGTGGAGCCGGGCCTGGATGCGCCCACTGCCCTGCTGCGCATCGCGGCGCCGCTGGTGGCCATGCTGCAGTCGTTTGAAGCCTATGGCTTTGCCCCCATGCAGGCGCGTTTTGCCAGGCGCGACGTGCTGCAGGGCCGGGCGGTGACGCTCAGCGACGGGCAGGCCGGCACGGCCCATGGCGTGGCCGAATACGGCGCACTGCTGGTGCAGACCGCGCAAGGCATGCAGGCCATCACCAGCGCTGAAATCAGCGTGCGGCCCGCCGCCGCGCGCCCTCTCTGAAAGACCCGACCATGCTGCGACTTGCCGTCATCGTCCTGCTGCTGGCCAATGCCGGCTATTACGCATGGTCGCAAGGCTGGCTGCGCGCATGGGGGCTGGCGCCGGTCGAGCAGTCCGAGCCGCACCGCCTGGTGCAGCAGATCCGCCCCGAGACGCTGCGCATCCTGCAGGTCCAGGATGCCACCCCAGCAGCGCCA
>WOZN01000383.1:0-1447 GCA_011620245.1 Acidovorax sp. | reverse complement strand
CATCCGCCACGGTGTGCCTGCAGGCCGGCCTGCTGGACGCGCGCCAGGCCGACGCCGTGCGCGCCGCCGCTGCCGCCCTGCCGCAGGGCAGCTGGAGCCTGCAATCGAGCACCATTCCCGGGCGCTGGATGGTTTACATGGGCCGCTTTGCCGACGACGAGGCGCTCGCCAAGAAGCGCGCCGAGCTGCGCGCCCTCAAGGTGCCCTACGACCGCCCCAGCAACCCGGCGCTGGAGCCGGGCCTGTCGCTGGGCCGCTTCTCCACCGAAGAAGCCGCCCAGCGGGCGCTGACCACGCTAAGCAACCAGGGCGTGCGCGCCGCCAAGGTGGTGGTGGAACGCGCCGAGACCCAGGGTTTCACGCTGCGCCTGCCCGCCCTGGACAGCGCCACGCGCGCGCAGGCTCAGGCGCTGCTGCGCCCGGCCCTGGGCGACAAGGCCTTGCGCAACTGCTCCTGAAACCAATTAGCTTTTGCACAAGTTCCTGGGGCGAAAGCGGCCGCAGCGCATGATGGATAAGCGCAAGCAGCTTCTATTTTTGTAGCGCAACCCATCAATCAACCCATCAATCAACCCATCAATCAACCCATCAATCAACCCATCAATCCGGCCCTTTGATGTATCAACTACCGTTCAGGGCGAACGGTTCAGATTTCAGCGGGCCGCATCAAGCTTCTTGCTTATTGAGCGCAATCGTGCGCAATCGTGCGCGTCTCCCCGTGCCGCATGAGCCAGACGCGGTCCTGCGGCACGCCGCGTTGCGCCAGTGCGGCGGCCAGGTCGCGCGGTGGGTGGTCAAACACCTCCTGCGTCAGCATGAATGTGCCCCAGTGCACGCCCATGGCCTGTTTCGCCTCCACGTCCAGCATCAACTGCACGGCGTCCGCGGGGTTCACGTGCATGGGTTTCATGAAGTCGCGCGGCAGGTAGGCGCCGATGGGCAGGGCCAGAAAGTCCACGGCCCCCAGGCGCTGGCGGATGGCCTTGAAATCGTCGCTGTAGCCCGTGTCGCCAGGGAACAGAAAGCGCCAGGGGCGCCCCGCTGCATCGGGGCGCGTCCATTCGAGCAGGTAGCCGCCCCACAGCGAGGCATTGGAGTTCCACGGGGTGCGCTGGCTCCAGTGCTGTGACGGCGTGAAATGCACGCGCAGGCCGGGGGCGATGTCGGCGTGCTCCCACCAGTTCAGCGCAGTGACCGGGCCCATGCCGCGTTGGGTGAACCAGTCGCCCAGCCCCAGGGGCACCACAAAGCGGGGCGACTGGCCCGCCTCGCGCAGGCGGCGCAAGGTGCCGTAGCACAGGTGGTCGTAGTGGTTGTGTGAAATCAGCACCACATCAATGGGGGGCAGCTCCTCGGGCGCCAGGGGTGCGGGCACGCGGCGTGGCGCGCCAAAGCGGCCCAGGGGGCCTGCAAAGCCGCACAGCGTCGGGTCGATGAGCATGTTCAA
>WOZN01000292.1 GCA_011620245.1 Acidovorax sp. | reverse complement strand
AGATTTCATGCGGCTTGCCAAGGGATACAAAGCGGTCAACTGCCGTTTTTAGGTTAAAAGGCCCATTGGAACGTTGAGACAAGCGCATCGGGTGCAGCCCCAACCGGCTCCCCCTACACTGCCGGCCATGCAAATGTTCGACGTGGTCATTGTGGGTGCCGGTGCCGCCGGCCTTTTTTGTGCTGGCCAGGCGGGTCAGCGCGGCCTGAAAGTTCTGCTCATCGACCACGCCGGCAAGGTGGCCGAGAAGATCCGCATCTCGGGCGGCGGGCGCTGCAACTTCACCAACCGCGACCTCGACCCTGTCGCGCCGCACAAGCAATTCGTGGGGCAGAACCCGCAGTTCTGCCGCTCGGCGCTGTCGCGCTACACCCCGGCGGACTTTATTGCGCTAGTACAAAAGCACGGCATTGCCTTCCACGAAAAGCACAAGGGCCAGCTGTTTGCCGACCGCTCGGCCGAGGACATCATCGCCATGCTGCTGGCCGAATGCGCAGCGGGCGGCGTGACGCACTGGCAGCCTTGCAGCGTCAAAAATATAGCCTTTTTGGCCTCTGGCGCTTATGCATCAAGCGTAAGCAGCTATCAAATCGATACCGGCCGGGGCTCCGTGCAGGCCCGTTCGCTGGTCATCGCCACGGGCGGGCTGTCCATCCCCAAGATCGGCGCCACCGACTTTGGCTACCGGCTGGCGCAGCAGTTCGGCATTGCGCTCGTCGAGCGCCGCCCGGGCCTGGTGCCGCTGACCTTTGACGGCGCAGACTGGGCACCTTACGCACAACTGGCGGGGCTGGCCCTGCCCGTGCAGATCAGCACGGGTGCCAAAAAGGCGCGCATGGCGTTCGACGAAGACCTGCTGTTCACCCACCGGGGCCTCTCGGGCCCGGCGGTGCTGCAGATCTCCAGCTACTGGCAGGAGGGCCAGCCGCTGGCCATCAACCTCGCTCCCACGGTCGATCTGCCGCAGGCGCTGGCACAGGCCAAGGCCCGCTCGCGCAAGCTGATTGCCAACGAACTGGCTACGCTGGTGCCCAGCCGCCTGGCCGATGCCTGGGCGCAGCGCGAGGCCGACTGGCAACGCCCCATCAACGAGGCCTCCGACAAGGCGCTGGCGCGGCTGGCCGGGCAGCTGGCGCGCTGGGAGCTAACCCCCACGGGCACCGAGGGCTACAAAAAGGCCGAGGTCACGCTCGGCGGCATCGACACACGCGCCCTGTCGCAGCAGACCATGGAGTGCAAGACGCAGCCCGGCCTGTACTTCATCGGCGAAGTGGTGGACGTGACGGGCTGGCTGGGCGGCTACAACTTTCAGTGGGCCTGGGCCAGCGCCCATGCCTGCGCGCAGGCACTGCCCGCTTGAAATTTACCGCGACCGGGCTATAATGTCCGGCTTTGCTGGCAATGCCCCGTCGGCCAAATACTAGTTACAGACGGGGAAACCGCTGCGTATGGTCTTGAGGCCCGATCTCCCCAAGCCCCTCTGCGAGCAACATTTTTGGAAAACATTAGCTAATGACTACGATCCGCGTAAAAGAAAACGAACCCTTTGACGTTGCACTGCGCCGCTTCAAGCGCACCATTGAAAAGCTCGGCCTGCTGACCGACCTGCGCGCCCGCGAGTTCTACGAAAAGCCCACTGCCGAGCGCAAGCGCAAGAAGGCAGCCGCCGTGAAGCGCCACTACAAGCGCGTTCGCAGCATGCAACTGCCCAAGAAGATGTACTGATCTTCGGGCCCAGGCCTGCTTGGGTCCCCGAACCCGCGAGAACCCGCGAGAACCCGTGCTAGGGACGCCAGGCGCGGGTTTTTTTGTTTTCAGGATTTGCACAAAGCCATTCCAGCGTCGTTGTGCCGCCTTGCTGCGCCCATGACGGCATCCGCTTCGCGGACCGCCCCACGGGCGTCCTTCGCCTTCGGCTTGTCACTGTACAACCGCCGGATTTACGCCACCTCGCCTTGATCATGAGAGCTTCGCGCAATCATGCCCGCTCGCCCGGCCTGGCAGCGCCTTCCATCCGGTTCTTGTCCATCGGCTCACGGTTTCGCTCCACGCTTTCCCCCCCCACAACACACACATCCGGTCGCGCTCGTGCAGCTGCGCTCGGCCTCGTTCGCTGTGAGCAACTTACGGGAGGGTTTTCACATCCAGGAATGCGCCCATGCCGGGCGCACATGCGAAAAAGCCACCCATCGCAAGATGGGTGGCTTCAGGTCACGTCTGTGAATGCTGGCACAAGGCCAGCATGTCATCAGAAGGAGTGACGGATACCGACTTGCACGCCGGTCTGGCTGTCGCTCCTGAGGGCAGGGTTAGTACCCAGGCCCTTGCCCGACAGATTAACTTCAGAGTCGTCCTTGTTGTCTATGTAAGACACGGTGCCATACACAGCAGTGCGCTTGGACAGGTCGTAGACATAGCCCAAGCTGTATTGGTGAGCCTTGCTGTCACTAGTATTAAAGCCCATGTTTTCCTGGTCGTACAGGGCATATTGCAGCTTCACAACACCGGGGCCCACGGGAGCAGAAACGCCCAGAGCGAAGGAGTCGATCTGCTTGTCAGAACGGCCAGATTCGTCGTCTTCCAGATGCTGGTATATACCGCTCAGCTTTGCAACGCCGAAGTCATAAGAAGCGCCCAGGCTGATCACGTCACGCTCGATCGAGCGAGCAGCGATCCCGCCAGCAGCGGCTTGGCCCAGGTCGCTTTGGTCATACGCCAGGGCAACGCTCAGAGGACCGTTGTCATAGGCAATGTAACCGCCAGCATAACGGCCCAGTTCACCCGTGGTCTGCTCGTCGAAACCATAACCGATGGCGCCGCTGAAGCCGCTCATCTTGGGCGAGAAGTAGGTGATCAGGTTGTTCTTGCGCTGACCATTGGCATCAGTACCGGGGGCACCCCAAGCGCTCCAGCCCAGGAACTGGCCGTAACCGGCTTGACCGAACAAGTCATACGAACTGGTCTTGGCGTAGACAGGAGTCTGATCACGGCCCAGGCGGACTTCACCGAAGTTGCCCATCAGGCTCACGGTGGAACGGCGCTTGAAGTTGAAGCCAGAAGCATTGCCGTCGTCGCCGAAGATTTCGCCTTCGAGCCAGAAACCGGCCTTCAGGCCGCCACCGAGGTCTTCCACGCCGCGGAAGCCCAGACGGCTGGTCTGCAGGCCGCTGGTGCCCAGACCATACTTGTCGTTAGTGCCGCCAGCGCCGTCGTTAATGCCGTCGAGGTAGCTGACGTTGGTATCGATGATACCGAACAGGGTCACGGAAGATTGGGCCATTGCGGCGCCGGAAGCAGCCAGCACAGCCAGGGCGATTAGGGATTTTTTCATTGCAAGTTACTCCAAGGTTAAACATGGGCACCGGTTCGGAGGTCTGGGGGCGCAACGCCAGCGCAGTCTCACCGGTTCCCCGGGCCAACCTCCTGGTGGGGAAGTTGTAGTTATTGCACCAGACGGGGCGCGGTTGCGCAAAGGAAATCAGCACACAGGGTCAATTTCGTTGCGGCACTGCAACATGTCAGCCGCCTCGCGCAGATGACCTGTGCCCCCTCACAACACTCAGGCCACCCATGAACTGCGCAAAATGGCAGCCAAACAACCCAACGCACAACCCAACGCACAACCCAACGCACGCCAACAGCACCGAATAGATGGCAAACTA
>WOZN01000365.1 GCA_011620245.1 Acidovorax sp. | reverse complement strand
GCGCCTGCTGGTCGGCGTGGTAGCTGCTGCGCACCATGGCGCCCACGGCGGCGTGGCTGAAGCCCATCTTGCAGGCCTCTTGCTCGAACATCTTGAAGATGTCGGGGTGCACGTAGCGGCGCACGGGCAGGTGGCTGTTGCTGGGGGCCAGGTATTGGCCGATCGTCAGCATGTCGATGCCGTGCGCACGCATGTCGCGCATCACCTGCAGGATTTCATCGTCCGTCTCGCCCAGGCCCACCATGATGCCGCTCTTGGTCGGCACCTTGGGGTGCAGCGCCTTGAACTTTTTCAGCAAGTTCAGGCTGAACTGGTAGTCGGAGCCCGGGCGTGCTTCCTTGTACAGGCGGGGCGCGGTTTCCAGGTTGTGGTTCATCACGTCGGGAGGCGCAGCCTTGAGGATTTCGAGCGCGCGGTCGTCGCGGCCGCGGAAGTCGGGCACCAGGATCTCGATCTGCGTCTGGGGCGACAGCGCGCGGATGTTCTGGATGCATTCCACGAAGTGGCCGCTGCCGCCGTCGCGCAGGTCGTCGCGGTCCACGCTGGTGATCACCACGTACTTGAGCTTGAGCGCGGCAATGGTTTTGGCCAGGTTCAGGGGCTCGTCCTTGTCGAGCGGGTCGGGGCGGCCGTGGCCTACGTCGCAGAACGGGCAACGGCGCGTGCACTTGTCGCCCATGATCATGAAGGTGGCCGTGCCCTTGCCAAAGCATTCGCCGATGTTGGGACAAGAGGCCTCTTCGCACACCGTGTGCAGCTTGTGCTCGCGCAGGATGTCCTTGATTTCATAGAAGCGCGTGGTGGGGCTGCCCGCCTTTACGCGAATCCATTCGGGCTTCTTGAGCATTTCGCCGCGCTGCACCTTGATCGGAATGCGCGACAGCTTGGCGGCGGCCTTCTGCTTGGCCAGCGGGTTGTAGGCTTCGGTGGATTGTGCGTCGCGGACGACTTCAGGGGTGCTCATGGCGTGTAAACGATTCAGGGCGCCAGGCGAATGCTGAGCTGCTGGCCCAGTACCTGCGCGGCTTTTTCCCAAGTGGTGTGGACCCCGATTGTAGAAAGGTCCACTGTTTTCAATCCTGCGTAACCGCAAGGGTTGATGCGTTCATACGGCTCCAGGTCCATCGCCACGTTGAGCGCCACGCCGTGGTAGGTGCAATGCCGGCTGACCTTGATGCCCAGGGCTGCAATCTTGCCCAGGCCGGCAAAATCGGGCACGGGTGCTGCGTTGCCCGTGCGCTTTTGCGGGCGCTGGGGCAGCAGGGCGTGACTGTGGGGATCATCCAGGCGCACATAGATGCCGGGGGCGCCGCCCACGCGATGGCCGGTAACCCCAAAGTACGCCAGCGTGCGCAGCACAGCCTCTTCCACGCGGTAGACATATTCCTTGACGAAGTAGCCAGCGCGCTGCAAGTCGATCAGCGGGTATGCCACCACCTGGCCCGGGCCGTGGAAGGTGACTTGCCCGCCCCGGTTGGTAGCAACCACCGGAATGCCGCCCGGGTGAAGGATGTGATCGATTTTCCCGGCAATCCCTTGTGTGAAGATCGGTGCATGCTCGCAAATCCAGAGCGAATCAGGGCTCTCTGGCGTGCGGCTGGCCGTGTAATCCTGCATGGCCTGCACGGTGGTGGCGTAATCGACCCGGCCCAGCGTGCGGATGTCGATGGCCATGCCTTACAGCACCACTTTCACCAGGGGGTGGGACGACAGCGCGCGGTACAGGCCATCGAGCTGCGCGCGGCTGGTGGCGGTGATGGTAATGGTGATTCCGAGGTAATTGCCAGCGCGGCTGTCGCGCAGCTCCATCGTGGCAGCATCGAAGGCCGGGTCAAACTGGCGGGCCAGTTCGGTGACTACATGCACGAAACCGTCCACCTTGGCGCCCATGACCTTGATCGGAAACCGGGATGGATATTCGATCAGCGAATCCTTGCGGGGATCCCCGGCTGATGGTGTGGTGCCGTTGGCTGCCGGAATCGGGGGAGTGGTCATGGTTGGTGCGCTTCGTTTTTAATAGCTACAGATGCTTTGCCATTGTGCGGCAAAGCCTGTCGGGAGCAAGATGCTATCGAGGTGCCCGTGCATCATGGCGGTGCAGGAAGACGGACTTTTTGCACCGTACGCCGTTGGCTACAATAGGACAGCGCACCACCCTTTTCGCCATGACATTGCGGGTTTTTGTCGTTTGTCATGGGTTTGTACTTATAATTAGAGGCTTTGTGAAAGTTCCGGTCTGTAACGCGGGCGTCATTCAACAATGAAAACAATCGCGCCTGAGATGCAAGCTGAGGCTGAAGAAGCTGACTTCAAGCCCCTGACAGCCCAAGAGGCTGAACAGTGGCGCAGTCGCAATCCCGCCATTTCGGTGTGGAAGGTGGTGGCGGGTCAGGCGATGGTTGGAATGCTCGTGGCCCTGGTGGCCTGGGTGTGGACGGGCAGGGCGTCGGTGGGTTGGTCTGCAGCCTTCGGTGCTTTTGCGGTGGTGGCTCCGGCTGCGCTGTTTGCGCGCGGCGTGCTGCGCCACAAGGCGTCTGCCAATTCGCGTGCCGCCATGGTGGGGTTCTTTGGCTGGGAAATCGCCAAGATCGTGTTGACGGTGGCGCTGCTGGCGGCGGCACCCCGGCTGGTGCCGCAATTGAGCTGGATTGCTCTGCTGGTGGGTATGGTGATCGCAATGAAAACGTACTGGGTGGCACTGTTGGTGCGGCCTGGTGTCCGAAAAACCGATTGATAGAGAGAAGAGTTGTCCGATGGCCGCAGAAGCGCACGCTCCGACTGCAAGTGAATACATCGTTCACCACCTGCAGCATCTTCAAAACATCAACCAGACCAAGATTGTTGACTTCACTGTCTTCAACTATGACTCCATCATTGTGGGGTTGGTGCTGGGTGTTCTCGCCCTTTTGATCCTGTGGTCGGCCGCCCGCAAGGCAACCTCGGGTGTTCCTGGCCGCTTTCAGGCGGCTGTGGAAATTCTGGTCGAAATGGTGGACAACCAGGCCAAGGCCAATATCCACAACGCCGAGAGCCGCAAGTTCATTGCTCCCCTGGGTCTCACGGTGTTCGTCTGGATTTTTCTGATGAATTCCATGGACATGCTGCCGGTGGATATGCTGCCTGTTCTTTGGGCCAAGATCTATGGCGCCGCAGGACATGATCCCAGCCATGCTTACCTGCGTGTCGTTCCGACCGCCGACCTGTCCACGACGCTTGGTCTGGCTTTCGCCGTGCTGATTCTGCGCTTTTGGTACAGCGTCAAGGTCAAGGGTGCTGGTGGCTGGGCGCACGAACTGGTGTCCGCTCCGTTCGGCACCAGCAAGAACCCCATCTTTGCCTTGATCCTGGGCGTGGTGAACCTGCTGATGCAGATCATTGAATATGTCGCCAACACCGTGTCGCATGGCATGCGGTTGTTCGGCAACATGTACGCCGGCGAACTGGTGTTCATGCTGATCGCTCTCATGGGTGGTGCAGCGGCGCTGTCGCTGTCGGGTGTGCTGCTGCCCCTGGGTCATATCATTGCTGGCACCATCTGGACGCTGTTCCACATTCTGGTGATTACGCTGCAGGCTTTCATTTTCATGATGCTCGCACTGATCTACCTCGGTCAGGCGCATAGCGCCCACTAAGGGATGCAGAAATGCCAAATATCCCATTTCTGGCGGCACTGGCGGGCGCA
>WOZN01000303.1 GCA_011620245.1 Acidovorax sp. | reverse complement strand
GCGGGAAATATCATGGCGCCTAAGCCGGCAGAGCCGGAACCAAACAGGTTGGAAATGTGAACGCAACCTTACCCCTCGGTCGTACGCAAGAGTTTTGGACATTCCACCAGTTCGCGCCCACTTGCACCTGTTCCTGACAAGACCAAAAAACATCATAACCCGTTGAGTTGGAAGGCAATTCGCCTATCGCGTCATCGACGCGGAATGTACTTTTGCATACCTGGATATCTTCGCACAATCTCTCAGGACTGAGCCGCTTAGGGACTAACTTTCATGAATCCAAGCCGACGCCCCGGATGTTAAGGTTGGACCTGTGACCTCATGGGTGCGGCCATGCTGCTGGTGGAGATTGGCGCGGACATGAACGAGTCGGCAGGCAAGCGCAAAAGTCTGTATGCGCCGTTCTTTCACGTTAAGGGCTCAGCCCAAGCCCTGCGCCGCCATGTAATGCTGACGCCATTCCTCAAATGGCAGCGTGTCGGCCGCCTCGATGGCCTTTTGCGCGGCCACGGATTCTTCGGCCAGCGCGGCAAACCGCGCCTGCTGGGTGTCGCTCCAGGGCAGGGCCAGCAGCACATCGCGCGCCAGGGCCGACTGGCGGGTGGTGAAGCCGGTGAAGCTGTTGCCGTGCTCGCGCGCCATATGCTCCAGCACGCGGGCCGAGGGCGTCTGCGCCGGGTGGGCCAGCGTGGTGCGGGCGCTGGCCAGCGCGGCGCTGTAGTCGCTGCTGTGGTGCGTGGCGTCCAGCGCTGCGGCCAGCGGCGCGCATTCTTGCAGCACCTGCGCGGCCCAGTCCACCAGCGGCATATTCTGGCCATTGCGCAGCAGGCACAGGCCCGGTTCACGGCCACGCGCGGCCGTGAGGTGCTGGTTGTGCTTGAGTTCGGTGATCTCCTGCGGCGTGTCGGGCGGGCTGTCGGTCAGCAGGCAGTGCAGCAAAAACACATCCAGCAGCCGCATGGTCTCGGCCGTGATGCCCACGGGCACGAACGGGTCCAGGTCCATCAGGCGCACCTCGACATATTCGACCCCGCGCTCGCGCAGCGCATGCAGCGGGCGCTCGCCGGGCTGGATCACGCGCTTGGGGCGGATGGTGCCGTAAAACTCGTTTTCGATCTGCAGCAGGCTGGTGCCCAGCTGGTTGTAGTCGCCACCGGGGTTGCGGATGCCCACAGCCTCATAGAGGGGATAAGGC
The DNA here is from genome assembly GCA_011620245.1 of Acidovorax sp. Taxonomy (GTDB): domain Bacteria; phylum Pseudomonadota; class Gammaproteobacteria; order Burkholderiales; family Burkholderiaceae_C; genus Acidovorax. Next base: position 2,489 of record WOZN01000303.1, on the reverse strand, counting down.
CGCGTGAGCGCCTCGTGCAACGACTCGGCATAGCCATCGAGGCTGTTGTAGCTGACGGCCAGCGTGGCCTGCGCGTCGCTCTGGTAGCCCAGGCGGCCCATGCGCAGCGAGGTGGCGTGCGGCAGGTAAAGCGCCTGGTCGCTCAGGCGCTGCAGGGCATGCGGGCGTCCCTGCGCGAAGCTCGGGCACAGCGCGGGCGAGGCGCCGAACAGGTACAGCAGCACGAAGGCATGGCGGCGGAAATTGCGGATCAGCGCGAAATACTGCTCGCTGGTCACGCCGGGCATGGACCAGTTGTAATGGATGCCGCAAATGGTCTGCATGCGCCGGCCGTAGCGGTGGCCCAGGCCCATGCGGTACACGCTTTTGGCGCGCCCCACATTGGAGCTGCCATAGCGTGCCAGCGGAATGGTCTCGTCGGTCGGCAGGCGGCAGGGCATGCTCGACACCCACAGCATCTCGTTGCCCTGCTCGCGCAGCACGCGCAGGGTGAACTGGTGGATCTCGGTGAGCTCATCCAGGCAATGCTGCACACCCCGGTGCGCACCGGTAACCAGCTCTATCTGCGACTCGCTGTAGTCGGTGGTGATGTGCGGGTGGGTGAGCGCCGAGCCCAGCGCCGCGGGGTGCGGCGTGAGCGCCAGATCGCCCGTGGGCAGCACGCGCAGGCCTTCTTTTTCGATACCACGGCGGATGCCAGCCAGGGTGTCGGGGGGGAAGGCGGTTGTTTTTTGCTGCAAGGTGCTCATATCTTTATTACCGGTCGTCGGGGTCGGCCGGAACTTAGCACGGCACTGCAACGCCCGCCAGACGCTGCATCAAACCCTTGCGGCCAGGGCCTTGCCTATTTCGTTGGTGCCCTGGGCTGCGCCGCTTTGTGGTATCCGCTCGCCGGTGCAGTCGGTCACCTCGGCCAGGCGCGCACAGCGATGGTGCCCGCCATGCCGGAATCACTCCCCTGTTTTGTGAATGTGGAAAATAGTGCAGCACTCTACGCCACAACACCCGTCCCGCCAGTCCATTGCCAGTCCATTGCCAGTCCATTGCATGACTGCCCGCCCCCCATGAAAGCCCCCCATGCATCCTGCCGCACCCGTTGATTCCCAAACTCCCCGCGCAGCCGCCACCTTGGTGCTGCTGCGCGACAGCGCCACCGGCCCCGAAGTGCTGCTGCTGCGCCGCCATGCGCAGGCATCGAACATGGCGGGTGTGTATGTGTTTCCCGGCGGCAAGCTCGATGCCGAGGATTCCACCCTGGATGCCGCCACCCACCTCGACCAGCCGCCCGCCACCCTGCACGAGCGCCTGAACGAGCCCGGCACCGACAGCGCCACCGCCGCCGGCCTGTATGTGGCCGCGCTGCGCGAGGCCCTGGAGGAATGCGGCCTGCTGCTGGCCGAGCCCCTGGGCGGCGCAACCCCGGTAGATGCCGCCCGCGCCCGGGCCATGCTGCGTGCAGGCCAGCCTTTTGCGCAGGTGCTGGCCACGCTGCAACTGCGCCTGCAGACCCGCCAGCTCGCACCCTGGTCGCGCTGGATCACGCCGCTGGCGCCCACGGTGGGCACGCGCCGCTTCGACACACGCTTTTTTGTGGCCCAGGCCCCCGCCGGCCAGACCGCCCGGCACGACGACGAGGAAACCACCGACAGCGTGTGGCTGGCGCCGCGCACGGCGCTGGAGCAATACCGCGACGGCCATATCGACCTGGCCCCGCCGCAGATCATGAGCCTGGCGCATCTGGCCCGCCACGCCAGCGTTGCCACCGTGCTGGAGGCCGCGCACCGCCAGCGCCCGCCCCTCATCCAGCCCGAGCCATTCGACCACGACGGCGTGCGCGTGATCTGCTACCCCGGCGATGCCATGCACCCGGTGCGCGAGCGCGCCCTGCCCGGCCCCACGCGGCTGCATTACCGCGAGCGCCGCTTCATCCCCGAAGAAGGGTTTGACGCGCTGTTTTGCTGACGCGCGAGAATCCGCCGGTGGCGCAACGGTTGTGCGGCCGCGTTGAATGCGCGTTGCATATGCGTTGCGGCCCTTCGGTCCATACTATTTAATTAATAGCTGTCAACGCTTATTCCATAAGCGCTACAGCCCATTTTTACTACAAAGAGGATTCCCATGAAAGCCAGCTGGAACGGCGTGGTGGTTGCCGAAAGCGATGACACCGTGGTGGTGGAAGGCAACCATTACTTTCCCGAAAGCGCACTCAAGCGCGAGTATTTCACCTTCAGCAACCACAAGACCACCTGCGCATGGAAAGGCCAGGCAAGCTACCTGTCGCTGCTGGTCGATGGCGAGATGAACGCTGACGCGGCCTGGTTCTATGCCGACCCCAAGCCCGGGGCCGAAGAAATCCGCGGCCGCATCGCCTTCTGGAAAGGCGTCAAGGTGACCGCCTGAACCAAAGCGGCGGCGAACGGAAGCTGCGCCAATACTGCTAGGGTTATCCCTGCCAGCGCTGGACAATCATGTGGATAAGTTTTGACAAG
>WOZN01000173.1 GCA_011620245.1 Acidovorax sp. | reverse complement strand
TGATTTCATGCGGCTTGTCAAGGGATACAAAGCGGTCAACTGCCGTTTTTAGGTTTAATGCAAATGCAAAGCGGCAGTGCCTGCTAGGGCCTTGGCCGCACCCCCGCCCATCGCCGCGCCGAAACGCTTGGCCAGGCGTTCGGCCACGTTTTCACGGCGCGTGTAGTCGATGATGTCTTCGGCCTTGACCACTTCACGCGCCACAAAGTCGAGGCTGCCCAGTTTGTCGACCAGGCCCATCTCAATGGCCTGCTGACCCGTCCAGAACAGACCGCTGAAGGTTTCCGGGGTGGGCTTGAGGCGGTCACCCCGACCGGCCTTCACCACGCTAATGAACTGCTGGTGGATCTGGTCGAGCATGGTCAGGGCGTATTCACGCTGTTTGTCCGTCTGCGGGCTGAAGGGGTCGAGAAAGCCCTTGTTCTCGCCGGCGGTGAGCAGGCGGCGCTCCACCCCCAGCTTTTCCATGGTGCCCGTGAAGCCGAAGCCATCCATCAGCACACCAATGCTGCCCACGATGCTGGCCTTGTCCACGAAAATTTCGTCGGCCGCCGTCGCGATGTAATAGGCAGCCGAGGCGCAGGTCTCTTCCACCACTGCATACACGGGCTTGTTGTGCTTGGCCTTCAGGCGCACGATTTCGTCGTTGATGATGCCGGCCTGCACCGGGCTGCCGCCGGGTGAGTTGATCAGCAGCACCAATGCCTGCGAGCCTTCGTCTTCGAGGGCGCTGCGCATGGCCGCCACCACCAGTTCGGCGCTGGCTTCGGTGTCCGAGGCGATTTCGCCCTTGATATCCACCACCGCAGTGTGGGGCGCCAACTTGCTGGTGACGCTGGTGCTCTGGTACAGGGCCGCCCAGACCACTATCAGCGCCACCAGCAGCCAGGTCAGGCGAAAAAAGATCTTCCAGCGCCGGGCATTGCGCTGCTCGTTCAGTGCGGCAAAGGCCAGCTTCTCCAGCATGGCTCGCTCCCAACCGGGTTCACGCGATGTATCGTTCACTGATGCTCCTGAATTTGTAGCTTGTTGCGCCCACAGATCGGGAGCTGGTGACGGATTTTGTCCCAAGCCAGCGGGTTCGGTGCGGGTGGGGTCGGTCATGGGTCAGAACTCAAAAGGTTGCAGGTTGTAGGCAGTATGCCAGTACACCACCCCGTCCACTTCGGACAGGGCAATTTTCACCAGTCCGCCGCGGCAGGGGCCGCCCACGCACGCGCCGGTGTCCGGCCGGTAGGCCGCGCCATGGGTGGCACAGAGCAGCCAATGGCCGGTGTCGTCAAAGAAACGGTCGGGCTGGTAGTCCATCTCCATGGCCACATGGGTGCACCGGTTCAGAAAGGCATGGGGCCGCCCCTCAAAGCGAATGGCAAAGGCCCGGCAGGTCTGCCCGGCATACACCACGTCAAAAGGCACTGCCAGGTGGCGCTCCTGCAGATCGGCACTGTTGCACAGCGCAATCGCGATGGAATTGGCGGTGGCCATATGCAACTCAGGCATGGGTCAGCAGCCAGTCGTGCAGTTCGCGCACCGAATGGGCCACATGCAAGGGATTGAGCACCTCGAAGGCTTCTGGCTCATGGGCACCGTAGCTCACCCCCACGCTGGCGCATCCGGCCGACAGCGCCATCTGCAGGTCGTGGGTGGTGTCGCCAATCATGAGCAGGCGCTCGGGCGCCACATCCAGCTCGGCCATCAGCTCCTGCAGCATCAGGGGATGGGGTTTGCCAGCGGTTTCGTCGGCGGTGCGGGAGCTGTCGAACACGCCTTTGAGCTGAACCGAGTGCAGCGCCTCGTCCAAGCCCCGGCGGCTCTTGCCGGTGGCCACGGCCAACAGGTGGCCTTGTGCCCGCAGGTCGGCCAGCAAGGGCAGCACGCCGGCGAACAGGCTCAGGTCATCCTGGTGCTGCAGATAGTGGAAACGGTAGCGGTTGTTCAGCTCGGGGTATTTTTCGGGCGGCACATCGGGCGCCGCATGGGCCAGCGCCTGCGTGAGCGCCATGCCGATCACATAGGCGGCGGCCTGGTCGGTGGGCACGGTACCGCCCACGTCGCGCACCGCCTCCTGGATGCTGCGCACGATGATGGCGGTGGAATCGAACAGCGTGCCGTCCCAGTCAAAGGCGATCAGGTCAAAGCGGCGCGGGCGGGAGATGGGGCGCATGGGGCAATCAGGCGGTTGGAACGAAATCGGCAAGCTCCGGCGGCAGTTCGGCGTTCAGCTGCACGCGTTCGCCGGTGGCCGGGTGCGTGAACTGTAACCGCCAGGCGTGAAGGAACATGCGCCGCATCCCCAGCTTCTGCAGGCGTTTGTTGAGGTCGAAGTCTCCGTATTTGTCGTCCCCCACGATGGGGTGGCCCTGGCTGGCCAGGTGCACGCGGATCTGGTGGGTGCGGCCGGTCTTGATGGTCACCTCCAGCAGGCTCATGGCGGGCAGGCCTTGCACCGGGCGGGCAGGCAGCAACTGCCGCACCTTGACCAGCGTGATGGAGCGCATGCCTTCGGGATCGTCGGCGGTGGTCACGCGCACGCGGCGCTCGCCGGCACCGCAGGTGCCTTCCGGCCCCGCCTGCAGGTATTTGTGCAGCGGCTGGTCGATCACTTTCTTGTTGGCGGGCCAGACGCCCGTCACCAGCGCCAGATAAGTCTTGCCGGTTTCGCGTTCACGGAACTGGTCTTGCAGGTGAGTGAGCGCTGACCGCTTCTTGGCCACCAGCAGGATGCCCGACGTCTCCCGGTCCAGCCGGTGCACCAGTTCCAGAAACCTGGCCTGGGGCCGCGCCTGGCGCAGTTGCTCGATCACGCCAAAACTCACCCCGCTGCCGCCATGCACCGCCACGCCGGCGGGCTTGTCCAGGGCGATCAGGTGCTCGTCTTCGAGCAGGATGGGGAATTCGCGCGCCGGCGCGGGCCGCTCGGCCTTTTCAGCGACCTTGTCGGAAATGCGCACCGGCGGCAGGCGCACCACATCGCCCGCCGCCACGCGGGTGTCGGCGTTGACCCGACCCTTGTTGATGCGCACCTCGCCGCTGCGGATGATGCGATAGACATGGGTTTTGGGCACGCCTTTGAGCTGGCGAATCAGGAAGTTGTCCAGGCGCTGGCCAGCGGAGTCTTCGCCGACCTCCACCAGGCGCGCCGCGGGAGCGGCTGGGGTGCGGCCGGATGACGGTTTGCCCCCTATAATGTGTTTCACCTGCGCGTCAATATGTAAGTGGTTGATTTGTCTGGATTTTAGTCCACACAGCCCTTGCATCTGCGCAGGCAGGTCGATGCCAGCGGGCGTCGTATATGCAGATTGCAGGCCAGATGCCTGCAGTGGCCTGTACGACGCGCGGCGGGCTGACAAATTGAAACACTGATATGGAATCCCCCCAAGCTGGCAGACTGCGCCCCACCAGGGCGCAGTCTGCCAGCGGATCGAAGCGAGCATGTGGTTGTTGATAGGCTGGATGGTGATCTTGTGGCGGTGGCTGTTGCCTCCGGCTGCATGCTCAAATTCGGCTCAAACGCCCATTCAGCAAGCGCAACCAGCTACACTATTGGTAGCAAAATTGCGCCATTCTCACTCGCCCCCATCCACGCGCCCATGCCTTTTCCTGCTGCGCTAGGAGGCTGTCGGACTTGGAGCGTCGAACAGCGAAAATCGGCCCCAGCGAGGACAGTTTTTGCCGGATTTGCAGCCCCATAGCC